>CALWNT010000001.1 GCA_944382885.1 uncultured Clostridia bacterium
AACTGGTCATCGCTATTACTGAAGGGGTATCGGATGCGCAAAAGACCTTTGATGTTGTACGCAAACATTTGATTCATGGAATTCAGGAAGGAAAAGCGGGATCGTCCCATCGGGATGAACAACTGCAGGAGATGCTTTCCAGTCTGACGCTGGAGGAAAACAAAGTGGCTTCCAGAAGTTCCATGGAGTCTGAGATCAATCACGCGGTCTATCGTTTCGAAAAAAACGAATGCAGTCTGATTCCGGAGACACAGCGATGGATGGCTTTTGTAACGGAGAGTGGAATTTCTCAGATAAGTCTTTCTTTTGCGGAAAAGGAAGGACGGCTTTCTTGGACGGAGGGTACACAGAACTATGAGGTCTCCTTTGGATTGGATGGAGATGATCGATATTCTGTTACCCAATTACCCTATTGTGAAAATGTGATTGCCAGCTGTGGGTATTGGGAGGCGGAAAATGTTCTTCATCTGATTTTTAGAATGATAGAAGAAGCTCATGGCATGGAGATCAAAATTCAATTAGAAGAAAATAAAGCGACACTTTCTTATCAGCCTACCATCACCAAAACCTCATGGATATCTTTGACCGGGATACGATCAGACCATCGGTAAGAAAGTTGGAACAGCAGAGATAAAACAAAAAACAAACCGGCAGGAGAAGTATAGCAAGGCTTCTCCTGCCGGTTTCTTAAGAGAGAACTAGTTGATAAAAATCAGCAGTAGAAAAGCCGTACTTTTCTACTGCCCAAATAGATGTCCACCCGCTATTTAGCCGGGAGAATTTCAATCCAATAATGATCTGGGTCGGTAATAAAGTAGATGCCCATCGCCTTGTTTTCAAAACAGATACAGCCCATTTCTTCATGAAGCTTATGGGCGGCTTCAAAGTCATCGGTTTCCAATGCCAGATGGAACTCGTTTTCGCCCAGATTATAGGGTTCCGTACGATCTTTCAGCCAGGTCAGTTCCACTAAATGGGGAGCCTGTTCATTTCCCACATAGACCAAAATAAAGCTTCCGTCTTCTGCAACGACTCGCTTTTTTTCTGTTAGACCCAATGCTTTTTCATAAAAGGCCATGCTTTTTTCCAAATCCAGCACGTTGTAATTATTGTGTACGATCTTAAAGTTCATCTGTTTCGCTCCTTTCTGTTCCACTAAATCAAGGATGGTTTCAGTCCTTCGCTGGTGAATTCAATGGACAGCTTAATATTTTCTCCATTGAGTTTCTTATACATACTTTTGTCCATGGGCAAAATTTGATTAAAAATATCATCAAAGGTGATGGCCTTTGAGCCGGGATCAATTTCTTGGGTGGATGTTTCAGTAAATTTTCCGTTGCCCTGTTCGTAAGAAACATTGGTGACCTTTTTGTCAAACATATCATAGGTGAGGATCACAATAGTACCTCTCTCGGTTTCTTCGTCATCCCGGCAAAAGGTGAAATAAAGAGTCCCTTTATGAGCGCCGATTTCGGTCTCTCCTTTAAATACAGCCAAAACTTCAGTCAAAATACCACCTTCGTCATAGCCGTAAGCGATTTCAGTGATTTCGTCTTCCAGTACAAGAATGGAGGTGGGTTCCGCTTTTACCGCGATATCTAATTCTTTTTCATAGGTTTCTTTCTGATAATCTTCGCTACAGCCGACCAAACAGAATAGCAGGATGGCCGTACAAAACAGGGAGAATAATTTTTTCAATAGAGATACTCCTTTCGGCTAGTCGTCTAATTTTAACAGCATTTTTAGTTTGTGAAGAACCGTATTTTTAGACATCACCAGAATTTTATCTCCACTTAAAATTTGGGTGGAACCTCTGGGGATGATGGTGCGTTCTTCCCGGGAAATCGCAATGATGATGGAATCCTCCGGGATATTCAATTGACTGAGGCTGATGCCTTCCAACCGGTAATGCTCCGGTATCTGGATTTCGGAAATGGTAGATTCTCCATGATCTACCGAAACTAACTGTTTGATAGCCGCAGTATCCACTTCCCGTTCAATTAAACGGGCAATGTTGTCTGTACTGCTTACTGTAATATCAATTCCAAGCTGACGCATGACAGCGGCGTTTTTGGGATTGTTGGCTCTGGCAATCGTTTTGGGAGCGGAAAACATTTTTTTGGCCAGCTGACAGGAAATCAGGTTGTCCTCGTCTTTTCCCGTAACGCTGATAACTGCATCCATTTTGGAGATGTGAGCGCTTTCCAGAACCTCTATTTTAGTTCCGTCTCCATAGATGATTGGAATATCCAACTCATTGGCAAGCTTTGCACAGATCTGCTTTTTATATTCAATGATAACTGGAAAATGCTTGTGTTCCAGTAATGTCAATGCTAAATAATAACCGAGTTTTCCTCCGCCGATAATTAAAACATTCATCGATTTTTCTTCCTTTCTGCAATCAGTCTACTACTGTGCAAATAACCAATAGATCATTGGCGTGCAAAATGATACGCTGTCCCTGATAGAGAATGAAGTCCTGATTTCCCCGAAGAATACCAAAAAGGGATTCATTGTCATCAAATTCCAATTTGCTGACACTATCCTCAATCAATGACTTCGGCACCGGAATGGTCATGAAAGATACAGTACTGCTGCCAAAATTGAGATTATGCACTGCTCTGGGATTGATTAGAGCCGCTTTGATAGAGCCAACTGTCAAATTGGTAGGGCAGACTGTATGTAACCCGTAATGGGAAAAGACATTTTCCCGTTGAGGGTCATAAATTCTCGCGATTACTTTAGGAATATGAAAAATTTCTTCAGCCAGCTGGGATACCATAATATTGACATTGTCATCCTCGCTGACAGCGGCGACGGCGTCGCAGTCCTCAATTCCGGCCCGTCGAAGCACATCTTGGTCAATCGGAATACCGGCAGTAGTAAATCCGGAAAAATCGTTGTCCAACAATTCAAATTTTTGTTCATCTTTATCGACGACGGAAACATCATGTCCTTCTCGGGACAAAGTACTTGCTAATTTAGATCCAACTTTTCCACAGCCGACGACTAAAATGTTCATAAGTGACTTCCTTTCAATCAATACCTTTGAGCGAATTTCCACTTTTACAGAAGGAATACAAAATCAAAAAATGGAAAACTGGAAAACAAGAAACTTGTTTTCCAGAATCAATTGATTGATGATGAATTCGCAATCTTATTATTGCATAAAAAGGGGAAAAAGTAAAGTTAAAATAGTATGAATTTCCTTAACGAATCAGGGCGAAAATTAGGCAGAAGAGAATAAAGATCGAGAAAAGATTTTTTAAGGAACGTTTTGAAAGAAAGGGGGACATCATCCCAGCAGAGTGGGCCTTGTATGGACTGCGTTTCCCATTGCCGAATTTATTACGGTGATCATCGCCTGCCTGATTATGAAAAATACCTACCGCAAAAAAGTAGCGCCTTTACAAGAAGAACATACCTCTATTTGAGCGCTTTTTCGGATATCATGAAAACGTATTTGAGGCGCCTTTTTAGGCGCCTCAAATACGTTAATTATGAATGGACTGAAGTCCTTGCATGAATCCATCGGATTTGATAGAAGAGACGTCTCCGGCGATGACCTGATCCTCAAATACCAGTAGATTTGCCCGGACATACTCCGGTTGTTCTGGGTAATTCAACACCTCAAAGGTAAAGCGTTTTACATCTTCTCCTTTATATTCCGTGAGATCAAATCCCTGTGTTTTTTGAAGCGTATTGTAGTTTTCATACACATCATTGAACTCTCCCGGGATAGAAACCTCCACAATTTCGCAGGGCTCTGGAGAGACTTCCCAGCCAAAGGACTCCAAATAGCTTACCATATCTGCGTTATTTTTCACAACCTGGCTGACAGAGCCGGAGGCAGCTTCGGCCGGAGCAGCCATCTTTCCCAAGGTGAACAGCACTCCCGTAACCAATAAAATGCCTGCCGTGACAATCGCCAGTAATTTTTTCTTACTCATTTTGACGGATACAATAAACATGGTCGTTCCCCCGCACTCTGTTGATTTGTTAATTCATATATATGCAAAGGCGAGGGGGAATAGACGTTTTATTGAAAGGAAGAGAAATAAACAGAAATTTATCTTTCAGAACTTAGCCGGTTCTGAACTTAGCTTATGGGGGCAGTCGGCCCCCAAACCCCGAGTTTCTTTTGCTTGCCCAAAAGAAACCAAAAGGGCGCCGCTCAGTCGCCGCGGCGGCTTAGTGCGGGTCTATGAAGTATTCTTCTAACCATGCTAAGAAGGAAAAATTCAGTTTATCGCTCGGGCTGGAGGGTGTTTTGGTAGAAACTGATATTTTCCGTTGTACTTCGTTAGGAGACAACTTTTAAGACCCACTCCAAGCCTTCACGGCGTTTGAGTGAAGCTCTTTTGCCTACTTTTGAGCGAGCAAAAGTAGGCCGCGTGCGGGGCGGCTCCCCGCGAAGTTTTCTTCTTTCTCTGAAAGAAAGTGATAGAAAAAAGTCGTTTTTAA
>CALWNT010000002.1 GCA_944382885.1 uncultured Clostridia bacterium
TCGTCCACTATAATCACACCATAGCCAACGGCAATAACATTTTTTACAAGATCAATCAGGATTTCTGAGGGCTGATAAGCGGGAATAACGACAAGATCAACACCGCGAATTTCCATTGGTAAACTCATAGGATTTCCTCCTTTACTTTGATATTTGTTAGTTTACCGATGAAAAATGACAAGCACATGAGAATAAAATGAGTGTTTTCTCATTTTAGCTTTTAGAGAAATCTTGTGATTTGAAGAGCTGGCCATTCACAGAGATTTTCTCATCAAATTCTCATTTTGAAAGAATAGAATGAAACCAAATTATAGAAAGGCGGCAGACAGATATGAGAATATTGGTAATCGAAGACGATCAAGTCCTTCATCACCTTATTTCAAAACGATTAAAAGAAGAAGGACACTCAGTAGATGACTGCTATGATGGGGAAGCTGGATTTGATTATGCAGATTCCATGCAGTATGACTGCATTGTTTTGGATTTAATGCTTCCCAAAAGAGACGGAATTTCCATATTGAAGGAGCTGCGGAGCAAAGGGAATCCATCCCCGGTCTTGATTTTGACGGCTAGGGACTCCATTGACGACCGCGTAATTGGACTGGATACCGGTGCGGACGACTATTTGGTAAAACCCTTCGCTTTCGATGAATTTTCTGCCAGAGTACGGGCACTCCTGCGCCGCGGGAGCGATACCAAAAGCACAGTATTGTCCTTGGCAGACCTGACGCTCAATACCACTAACCGGAAAATCACCCGAGGAGAGCGCAATATTGCCTTAACCTCCACAGAATACGCTTTGTTGGAATACCTGTTGCGTAATCAGGGCCACGTTTTAACACGCTCGCAAACTGCAGATCATGTATGGAATTATGACTTTGAATATGATTCCAATGTTGTGGATGTCTATATCCGCTATTTAAGGAATAAAATCGACCGGGATTTTCCCGTGAAATTGATCCATACCATCCGCGGCACCGGATATGTAATGAGGGTAGAATCATGATGAGGTTGACAATCAAACGGCGTATTATGCTGTTGTATACCATGCTGACTACCATTTTGTTGGCAATTTTGCTGCCGATTGTTTACGGCACGGTTTCCGCCTCTTTAAATCTGGATATTCAGTCGAGGCTGGGCAGCGCCATCGCTCAGGTTTTGATTGCGGTAGATGACCAGGACGAAAGTTTTGTGCTTAACGATCAAGTGGATCTTCCGGATTATATTTCTATGTGTGTGGTGGATCATTATGGAAAAGTCATCTTTTCTACTACAGGAGGTGAGTGGCTCCAAAACGCGTTACTGGACAAGTCCGGGAATACAGTATATCAGAATGGAACATACACGGTCCTGAAGGAAGCCTTCAAGATAGAACAAAGCACTGTGGTTGCCTTTGCCGCGATTTCTTCTGACTATGCTCTGCAATCATTGAACAACCTGAAATTGCTTTTAATTATTTTGACGCCGATTTATCTGGCTCTTTCAGTTGCCGGAGCATATATTCTGGCACGGAGAGCGATTCGGCCTATTACAGAAATTACGAAAGCGGCAGAAACTATCAGCGCCGGGGATCTGTCAAAACGGATTACTGGAATTACTACAAAAGATGAAGTGCAGGAATTGGCAGATACGTTCAACACCATGCTCAACAGACTTCAGGAATCCTTTGATCGGGAACGTCAGTTTACTTCTGACGCTTCCCACGAGCTGCGCACCCCTGTTGCCGTGATTTCCGCTTGTGCGGAGGATTTAAAAGGAAGTGTGAAAGATAGTGAAGGCAGACAGAGCTTAGAAGCAATTCAAAAGGAAAGCTATCGTATGAATAAGATTATTTCCCAGCTTCTTCTGCTTACCCGCGGCTATGAGGGAAGGTACCATGTAGAAAAAGAAACCTTAGAGCTTCATGAGGTAGTAGGGTCTGTTATGGATGAGCTATCAGAGCTGGCGGCTTCCTCACAGATTCAGCTGTTCAATAAAGTCCCGGAAAACAGTGTAATCTATGCGGATCAAAGTCTGATGACGCAGCTTCTCATCAATCTGATTGGCAACGGTATCAAATATGGGGTACAAGGCGGCAAGGTAACTGTCAGAGCTTCCAATTCAGAAGAAACCTGCACCTTTACTGTTTCAGATAATGGAATCGGGATAAAAGAAAACGAACTAGAATACATTTTTGAACGCTTTTATCGCGCGGATAAAGCCAGAGACCGCTCCGGCTCCGGCTTAGGTCTTTCTATTGTAAAATGGATTGTAGAACTTCATAACGGGAGGATTTCCGTTAGCAGTGAATATGGAAAAGGAACACAAGTAACAGTTACTTTCCCTATTGAATATTCTAAATAAACAGGTACGGTTTTTCGATTTAATTTTCTCCAAACAAGATGAGAAAAACTCATTTCTTTTTCATATTTCTCTCATCTGAAACCGCTAATTTTATAAACAGAAGCGGAATGTGGAACACTCCACTTCCCCAAATTATGGTAAGGAGTGTTTTTAAATGTTGGACAACGAATATGAACGGAATGAATGTTTTGAAAATCCTGAGAATCCTGCACCGGAACAAGATGAAAAAATACCTCTTTGGCCAATCGAACGTCAGTAATTGCGTTTCCTGCTGTATCTTCCAAAGATATGACGGATGGTGAAGTAGCTCAACAGAAGTCCAGGCTTAAAGGAATGAAGATCGCGGTTTGCTGTACTTTGGCGGGAGTCTTTCTAGGTGCGGGAATATTGTATGGAGCCGGGCAGATTTTTAGAACCGCGGCGCAGATAAATCTGAGCAACCGCACAGTGCAGCAGATATCTGTAAAGGCTGTGGATAGTTCAAAAAAGATGTCAACCGCAGAAATTTACGCCGCGGATGTCAACAGCGTGGTATCTATCAACTGTTCCGGCGCTGCTGCGAACTTTTTTGGCCAGTCTGTCCCCTATGCTTCTTCCGGCTCTGGATTTATCATCACCAATGATGGTTACATCATGACCAATGCGCATGTAATTGATGGAGCAAACAATATTAAGGTCACTCTTTATTCGGGCTCTACCTATGATGCCACAGTTGTAGGAAGCGATACGGATTACGACATTGCGGTATTAAAAATCGAAGCCAACGGATTATCTCCAGTTACATTAGGCGACTCCTCTAAAATAAACGTGGGCGATTCCGCGCTTGTAATTGGAAATCCATTGGGGGAACTCACCTTTTCCATGAGTAGCGGGATCATCTCCTGTGCCAACCGCACGATCAATGTCTCAGGGACTCCCTACCATATGATTCAAGTGGATACCTCCATCAACGCGGGAAATTCCGGCGGTCCTCTTTTAAATGAATATGGCGAGGTAATTGGGGTGGTTTCAGCAAAATATTCCAGTTATGCTAAAACCCCTGTGGAAGGACTGGGATTTGCGATTCCGATCAACGACGCCTTTGCAGTTGCTAAAGATCTTATGACCAATGGAAGTGTGACCAATAAAGCTTATATTGGCATAACAGCCGCGACCGTCACACAAGCCCTTGCCCAGCAAAGCGGATTGCATGAGGGAGTATACGTCTATTCCGTTAATCCTGGCAGCGCGGCTGAGGCAGCGGGGCTGCAAAATGGCGACGTGATTATCAAAATGGATGGAACAAATATTACTTCTATGCAAGAGCTTTCTGATATTAAGAAATCCCATAGCGCAGGGGATACCGTGCCAATCGAAATTATCCGAAATAATCAAATATTTACTCTATCATTGACATTTGAAGAACAGCCGCTATCTTCTCCTCAAGGAAACACCTCTAATCATGCTCCAGGGTTGTAGACGGGATGAGCGTAAACTGCCGATATCTAGATCACTTTTACTGTCATACCAGTTTCTATCAGATATCTTCTTTGTCCATTTGTAGAAAATTGGACAGGGTGAAAAATCTTTTGAATTTGGTGTTCGCAGCCTTTTCATGTAAAAACGTTTGGGAAGACTCTGCAAATTTTGGATTTGGATATATCTATAAATGGAAAAAGAAAATTCAAGACAGTGAAATTATGCGGACAAACGGATATTTCCAATTTCCTGTAAAAATCAATGGTATAAATTTCTCTTTTTGACAGATACTACATTTACGATAAGCACTGCTTCCAAGTAAAAGAGGAAGCGGATCAGATTATACTATGACGGAGGAATTTTTATGAAAGCAACAGGAATTGTAAGAAGGATTGATGATTTGGGAAGGGTCGTAATCCCAAAAGAGATCCGCCGCACCATGCGGATCAGAGAAGGAGACCCGCTGGAGATTTATACTTCTGGAGAAGGAGAAGTCATATTTAAAAAGTATTCTCCAATGGGGGAAATGAGCCAGATTGCTGACGAGTATGCTCAGGTATTGCATAAAATTGGAGGACTTCCGGTGGTGATCTGCGACAAGGACCGTGTAGTGGCTGTGGCGGGAATCCCGAAAAAGGAAATGATTGAGCGCCGGGTTTCTCCAATGTTGGAGCATGTCATGCAGAACAGAAAAATCATTCAGAATTCTGACATGAAGGTCAAGCCAGTAGAGGGAATAGACCGCTATGCGTTGGTAAGCTATCCCATTATCGCTTCCTCTGATGTATGCGGCGCGGTGATGTATGTTGCTTCTGATAAGGATACGGAATCCAATATCACGCAGAATAAGCTGATTGAATCGGCTGCCTTGTTTATCGGCAAACAAATGGAGAGTTGACAAATGAAGAACTGTTTTGGCGGCGGATTTTTATCTGTCGCTAACGAAAAAATCCCTGAGACAGATGAATTTACTGTCTCAGGGATTTTTTCTGATTTTATTTGGAAGCTCACAGAGAGGACATCTTTTCTTTTCCATAATAGTAGGATTCGCTGAGGAGGGCCTCGAAAGACGCAATTGGGCAGTCCGGCGTCAGCCCATTGCCGCAGGTGAGCATGAACCTGCCGTCCTTTCGGGCATAGGTGTCGATCATAAAGCGGACTTCTTTCCGCACGTCTTCAGGGGTGCCATAAGGAATCGTCTGCTGTACGTCAAATCCCGCCCAAATACAGATCTGATCCCCGTAGGCTTTGGCGATTTCGGCTTCCTGCATGGTATATTTCTGAATGGGATGGATCACATCCAAACCGATTTCAATCAGATGGGGCAGAAATTTTTGGATATTTCCGCAGCTATGGAGCCAGAAATGCATCCCCAAAGAATGGGCTTTGTCAATGATCTGTTTGTAATAGGGCTTAAAGAATTCCAGAAAGATTTCTTCCGAGAAAAAGGGGGAGGTCTGCGTACCAATATCGTCTGAAGTAAAGACCGCGTCTGCATGAAGCTCTTCCCGGCTGCGCTCTATGATCCTCAGATAAAAGTCGGTGAGCTTTTGAAACAGTGCGTGGACTTCGTCCGGGTAGAGGTAAAAATCGGTCAGGGCGTTTTCCATCCCACGCAGAGACCAAAGACGTTCAAACAGGCAATACCACCAATGGGCAATTCGATAACGGGAATCGGGTACGCCTTTGTCAGGGAAAAGACCGGGATAATCCGGATTGGGGAAATGGGCCAAAATGTCGTCGAGTTCGCTCCAGTCTTCTATTAGCACCTGAGCGTCCAGTCCTGCCGCTTCATTTTTTTGCGGACTTTTGTAAAGCCATTGATAATCTTTGTCGTCTTCCGGAGCAGAAGCGACATCCGGAATCCGAATGGGAAGCGTCTGGGCGTCCGAAGGATACTCCTGCATCAATTTACGGGCCGTAGCTTCGTCTTTGCCGAAAATGACGGGATTGGACCAGAAATCGTAAATCATGGGAATCCGGTCATATGCACATTTTCCCTCTATGACATTTCTCATTTGTTCGGCAGAAAAAGGTTGGTATCGTGTCATTTTTGGAAGCTCCTTTACATTTTTTCTTGACGGTACTATACTGATGATAAAAGATTGATAACCGAGATAAGTTACTTGAATTATACTATTTGAAACGGTTGGATACAATGCAGAAGATCAATATTTTATGTACAAATTCACGATAGAGGGGGAGAGAGGATGCTGGAGGATTTTTCACCCAAGCTCCTATCGGTGTCGCTGTTAACGAAAGAGAATGTGCCCCCTGTCCGTCGTTCTTATGGCCGAAGGATATCTGGGGATTGGGAGCTGGAACTGATTGTTGATGGGACAGGGGAAATCATCACTGACGGGCAGAGTTTGAAAACAGTGCCGGGAAGGCTGTTTATCCGCAGACCACAGATGGAATTGGAGGGATATTCCCCCTACTATTCTTATTTTATTGTATTCCGGGACGATACCCAAAGCCTTGGGGAGGTTTCCTTTCCGCTTTTTCTGGATCATATGGAATATCTGTTGGAGGAATTTAAAATTTTGCGGAAAAATTTTATTCAGCCGGACACGGTGAGCGCGCTGGAATTAAAGGGAGCGCTGTTTCGCATCCTGGCGGCAGTTCTGCGCAGTCAGAAGCAGGGGACGCCTTTGCCGATTCGGCAGTCGGAGCAGTATATCCGGGAACATCTGTCAGAAGAAATTTCGGTCTCTCGCTTAGCGGAAAAGGCGGGATACAGTCTCAATCACTATACCAGATTATTTAAGGAAGCCTTGGGACAGACCCCTGTTGACTTTATCCGCAGCTGCCGTGTCAGAAAAGCCTGTGAACGCTTGGAAGAAACAGACGACACCATGGAAAAAATCGCCCAGGACTGTGGATTTTCCAACCTATCTTATTTTTTCAGAGCTTTTAAGACGGTGCAGCATCAAACTCCTGGGCAATATCGTCAAACAGTGCGGTTTTATTCTCCCCAAACCCGATAAAACCGAAAAGAAATGTTTGACAAACAGGGGAGAGCATGCTATAATGTAGAAAGTCTATAAGGGAGAAAGGAAAGACTGGGTAGCTACCCAGTCTTTCCTTTCTGTATGAGCCTTTTCCGGCAGTAGCCGCGGAATGTTTTAGGAGGAACGGGGATAGAATGAAAGGTGAGAAAAAAAATACGGCCGCAATGGTGTATGAATTGGCAAAGCCTCTTGCGGAGAAAGCCGGAGTAGACCTCTGGGATGTGCGCTTTGAAAAGGAAGGGGCTTCCTGGTTTTTGCGGGTGATTCTGGACAGCCCGGAAGGAATTACGTTTACAGACTGTGAAAACGTAAGCCGTCCGCTGAGCGATCTGCTGGACGAAAAGGATTTTATCGAGCAGAGCTATTATCTGGAGGTTTCTTCTCCGGGGCTGAACCGTGAATTAAAGAAGGAAGAACATTTTAGAACCTGCCTGGGAGAAGAGGTTTTGGTAAAGCTGATCCGTCCTTTTGAGGGGAGACGGGAGTTTTCAGGAACTCTGACCGGTTTTGATCATGGCGAGTTTACTGTACTCTGTGAGGAAGGCGAGTATACCTTCTCTTTGCAGGAGTGTTCATTTGTCAAATTAAATGATGATGCTCAACTAATGGAAGAATAAAGCCTGGCTGGTGTTAGAAGATAGAAAGGATGATTACAAAATGAATAACGAATTTTTTGACGCTTTGTTATTGTTGGAAGCAGAAAAGGGGATACCGGTTGACAGTATTCTGGAAAATATTAAGAATGCAATCGCGGTAGCGGTCAAAAAATACTATAATGTAGGGGACGACAATGTTGTAGTGGATATCGATATGGAAGAAAAGAAATTCCGGGTCTATATCGTGAAAGACATTGTAGAAGAAGTAGAGGATGAATCCTCCCAGATCAGTTTGGAAGAAGCGTTGGAGAAAAATAAACGCAGTAAATTGGGTGCCAAGTTTACCATGAAGCTGGACACCAAACAGATCGGCCGGATTGCTGCCCAGTCTGGGAAAAACCTGATCCACCAGGCCATCAACGACGCGGTGAAGGCCCAGATGATGGAGCAGTATAAATCAAAGCTCAACGAAGTAGTGCCGGCGGTAGTGCAGAAGGTAGAACCCAAGACCGGCAATGTGACGGTGGAAATTGATAAAAATGAAGTGATTCTGTTTAAGAATGAACAAATTCCCGGAGAGGAATTGGTAGAAGGACAGCGAATCAAAGTTTATGTCAACGACGTTGTCAGCTCAGAGCGGCGCTGTTCCATCCGGATTTCCAGAACCCATCGGGATTTGGTTAAGCGTCTGTTTGAGCAGGAAGTTCCTGAAATTTTTGACGGAAGCGTAGAAGTGAAGTCGATCTCCAGAGAGGCTGGCTCCAGAACCAAAATTGCGGTTTATTCTAAGGATGAAAATATTGATCCGGTAGGCGCCTGCATCGGTCCCAAGGGAATGCGGGTTGCGAATATTGTCAACGAGCTTCATGGAGAAAAAATCGACGTGGTCCGTTACAGCGAAAATCCGGAAGAATTTATTTCTCAGGCTCTGTCTCCTGCGGATGTATTGAAGGTAGAAATCAAGGACCCAGAAGCCAGGATCTGCCGGGTAACCGTGCCGGACAATCAGCTTTCGCTGGCCATCGGCAATAAAGGGCAGAACGCCAAATTGGCGGCCCGTCTTACCGGATATAAAATCGACATCAAACCGGAAAGCGGTTTTTACGGAGAGGAGCCGGACGAACCGGCTGAGGAAAAACCGGAAACACCAGAAGAAGACGCCAATATGGCAGAAGAATAGTGGTGAATCAAATTGCGTCAGGGAAAAAACAATCCGCCTGTGAGAAAAATTCCTATGAGGAAATGCACCGGCTGTAATGAAATGAAGCCGAAACGGGAATTGGTACGGGTGGTTAAAAATAAAGAAGGCGAAATCTCGCTGGATCTGACAGGGAAAAAAGCCGGCCGCGGAGCCTACATCTGCCGGGACGTTTCCTGCCTCCAGGCAGCCAGAAAAAACAGATGCCTTGAGCGGGCGTTTTCCTGTAAAATTCCGGCAGAGGTTTACGACTCAATGGAAAAGGAACTTGCAGATGAAGGATAGATTGATCTCCACCCTTACTTTTTGTAAGCGGCTGGGAAAATTGGTTTTAGGATTTGACCTGGTAAAAAACGCGATGCAGCTTGGGGAAGCGAAAGCGGTTTTGCTGGCGTTGGATTTATCCCCCAAAACCCAAAAAGAAGCGAGTTACCTCTGCCAGATGTTTCAAATCCCTCTTTATCAGACAGAGCTTACAATGGATGAGATCTGGTACCTGGTGAAAAAAAGAGCCGGTATTTTGGCTGTCACAGATGAGGGATTTGCCCGAAAACTAGGAGATCTGCTGGGAAACGAGACCGGACTTACGGCATCCCCCAAAGCGTAATACAGCCGGAATCCCACAGATAAATTCAGAGAGATCAGGGAGGTTCATTGATGAATATAAAATACAGACTGCACGAAGTGGCGAAAGATTTGAATGTTCCGAATAAGGAAATTATCGAATTGCTGGAAAAATATTTTGGAGAAACCAAAAAGCATATGACGGCGTTGACCGACGATGAGCTCAATGTCATATTTGAGCACTATACCCAGAAAAATGAGGTGGAAAGCCTGACCCCTTATTTTGAGACGAAAACGAAAGAAGAACCGGAGAAAAAACCGGCGCCTAAGGCGGAAAAAGCTCCGGTTAAAACGCAGGCTCCCAAACAGGAGAAAAAGCCCTTGCAGAATAAAGCGGCGAATGCGAAAGCGGAAGGCAAGCCTGCTCAGACCGGGGGACAGAATACCCGTCAGGATGACCGTCCCCAGAATGGCGCAAAGCCTCAGGGAACCCGCAGTCAGCAAGCGAATCGCGGAAAAATTGACAACAGCCGTTTTGAAGCGGCAAAGACTGCTTCCATGAATAAGCCCAGCCGTCCGGAAAAGAAAGGAAAACCTCAGCAGGCTGCTCCTACTCAGAGACCTGCCCAGAATGAAAAAGCCTCTGCGCCGGCTTCCAATGTAGCGAAAATGGAGCAGACCCATTATGAAAAGACCGTCCGCCATGTAGATACCAGCAAGGTGGAGATCAATCTGGACAAATATAACGAAAAGTACGAGCAGATCGCACCTGCAACCAGATATCAGAACAGCACCAAGAAACAGAAACTCAACCAGAAATCCGCTCAGAGAAACAAGCAGAAATATTCTACCAAAAAGGAAACCGAAGCGGAAAAACTGCAGCGTTTGGCACTTCAGCGTGCGAGAAAGCAGCAGCTTACCGTGTTGATTCCGGACGAAATCACCGTAGGCGAGTTGGCCTCCCGTTTAAAAGTCAACGTCAGCGAGGTAATCAAGAAGCTGATGCTTTTGGGGGTTATGGCTGGCCAGAACGAAGTGGTGGATTTTGACACCGCCTCCCTGGTTGCTGAGGAATTGGGCGCCAAAGTGGAGAAAGAAGTCATCGTTACCATCGAAGAAAGACTTTTTGACGAGGAAGAGGACGCAGAAGAGGATCTTCAGGAAAGAAGCCCCATCGTTGTGGTAATGGGACACGTCGACCACGGAAAAACCTCTATTCTGGACCGTATCCGTCATTCGGACGTCACTTCTACCGAAGCGGGTGGAATTACCCAGCACATCGGTGCTTATCAGGTAAGGGTCAACGACCGCAACATCACTTTCCTGGATACGCCGGGTCATGAAGCCTTTACTTCTATGCGCGCAAGAGGTGCTTTGGCAACGGATATTGCCATCCTGGTAGTGGCGGCGGACGACGGCATTATGCCTCAGACGGTAGAATCCATCAACCACGCAAAGGCGGCAGGCGTACAGATTATCGTTGCGATTAACAAAATGGATAAGCCCACTGCCGATCCGGATCGGGTAAAACAGCAGCTGACAGAATATGAGCTGGTTCCGGAAGAATGGGGCGGAGATGTGATTTGTGTTCCGGTATCCGCTCATACCGGTGAAGGAATTGACAATCTGCTGGAAATGGTTCTGTTAACCGCGGATATGATGGAGCTTAAGGCGAATCCCAACCGTTTGGCGAAAGGTACTGTCATTGAATCCAAGCTGGATAAAGGCCGGGGACCGGTTGCCACTCTGCTGGTGCAGAACGGAACCTTGCGCACCGGAGATATTCTGATTGCCGGCACCACTGTTGGTAGAGTACGGGCCATGATCAACGACCGCGGCGCTCATGTGGATGAAGCGGGTCCCTGCGTGCCGGTAGAGATCACCGGACTGGATGAGGTGCCTACTGCCGGAGATGATTTCGCTGTAGTAGAGAACGAACGTCTCGCCAGAGAATTGGTGGATCAGAGAAAACATGAGCAGAAGGAAGAGCAGTTTAAGCAGTACCAGAAGGTTACTTTGGATAACCTCTTCAGCCAGATCGAACAGGGAGAAATGAAGGAACTGCCGATCATTGTAAAGGCTGATGTAAACGGTTCTGTGGAAGCGGTAAGACAATCTCTGGAAAAGCTTACCAATGAAGAGGTGCGGGTAAAGGTGATTCATGGCGGCGTTGGTGCAGTCAACCGTTCCGACGTGATGCTGGCTCAGGCCTCCGGCGCGATCATCATTGGATTCAATGTCCGTCCGGACAATACTGCCAGAGAAATGGCGGAAGCCGGAGAAGTGGAAATCCGTCTTTACCGTATCATTTACGACGCCATCGACGATGTAAAACAGGCGATGAAGGGAATGCTGGCTCCGAAAACCCGTGAAGTGGAACTGGGACGCGCTGAGGTTCGTCAGGTTTATAAAATCACTAACGTGGGAATTGTGGCAGGCTGCTATATCTTAGAAGGGAAAGTGGCTCGTTCCGCCCTGATCCGTGTGGTTCGCGACGGCATTGTATTGGCTGAAGATAAAATCGATTCTCTCAGAAGATTCAAAGACGATGTGAAAGAAGTGGCTCAGGGTTACGAATGCGGTATCGGCTTAGAGCGCTTTAACGATATTAAAGAAGGGGATATCTTCGAATCCTTTATTATCGAAGAATATCGGGAAGACTAACAAATGCAGGAGAAGGGCGGCGGGAGTTGCCCTTTCTTTTGCTTTCCCAGAAAGACCAACATGATTGGAGGAGTGAAAATGGCTGGCTTTAAAGTAGATAGAATGACTCAGGATATCAAATATGAGATGTCCTCCATTCTGCGGGAACTCAAAGATCCCCGTATCTCTCAAATGCTTAGTGTAGTGAAAGTCTATGTATCCAATGATTTGTCCCACTGCAAAATTTATGTAAGTGCTATAGAGGGATTTGAAAAATCTAAAGAATCAGTACTGGGACTGAAAAGCGCAACCGGATTTATCAAACGGGAGCTGTCCAACCGGCTGCATCTGCGCAAATGTCCAGATATTACCTTTATTGCGGATGATTCCATCGAGTATGGCGCACAGATCAATAAAATATTGGAAGATCTGGAAGAAAAGCAGGACACTGAGGAAGAATAGGGAGGAACGCGCGTGGAGGTTTCGTTAGAAATAATTGGACAGAAGCTGAAAGAAAGACAGAATATTTTGATTTTGACCCATCAAAACCCGGACGGCGACACCCTGGGAAGCGGAATGGCTCTTTATTACGCTTTAAAACAGATGGGGAAGCGGGCCTGCGTGCTCTGTTCTGACCCTTTTCCTCAAAAATTCGGCTATCTGTTTACCAAATATCAGCAGGAGGAGATCCATCCGGATCTGGTGGTATCGGTGGACGTGGCTGACACAAAGCTCTTGGGCAAGGTTTCGGGATGTTATGCGGATCAGATCGAAATCTGTATCGACCATCATATTTCCAACCGCATTGAGGCGCCGATGCGATATATCGACGCAAAGGCGGCGGCTACCTGTGAGATTATTTATCAGCTGATACAGGTCTTAGGCGAAACGATTACCAAAGAAATCGCCAATTGCCTGTATACCGGAATCATTACGGACACAGGGTGTTTCAAATTTTCCAATACCACGCCTCGGACCCATCAGATCACGGCGGCATTGATGGAGCTTCAGTGTGATTTTGAATCCATTAACCGGAAGCTGTTTGACACCAAAACCAGAGGACAGATCGAAGTGGAACGGACAGTGCTGGATTCGATGGAGTTTTATCAGGAGAATCGGATCGCCCTGGTGGTGGTGCCGCAGAAATTGGTACAGGAAACGAAAATCGACTCCGCCGATTTGGACGGAATCGCATCAATTCCCCGTCAGATCGAAGGAGTGGAAGTGGGGATCACGTTAAAAGAACGCCCGGAGGGAGGCTATAAGGCTTCTGTGCGCACCTGCCTTTATGCGGACGCATCCGCGATCTGCGGCAAACTGGGAGGCGGAGGCCATGTCAGAGCGGCCGGCTGCGCGATCAACAGGCCGCTGGAGGAAGCGAAGCAACTGATTCTGGATGCGGCAGTACAGGCCCTTGCGCAATAGGGCTGAGCGGACAAAATGAACTTTATTTTTAAGATAGGAACGAACAAAATGGATGGAATTATCTGTGTAAATAAACCCTCTGGCTGGACCTCCTTCGACGTGGTGGCAAAGGTAAGGGGGATGGCAAAGACCAAAAAGGTGGGACATGCCGGCACCCTTGATCCGATGGCAACAGGCGTGTTGCCGTTGTTTCTGGGAAATGCCACCAAAGTGTGCGACATTCTTCCCAACGACGACAAGGGGTATCAGGCGGTGTTCCGTTTAGGGATCACGACCGACACTCAGGACATTACCGGAACGGTTTTGCATCAGACAGAAAGTTCCGTCAAAAAAGAACAGCTGTTGTCCCTGCTGTCCCGCTTTACTGGAGAGATTCAGCAGATTCCTCCTATGTACTCCGCGGTACGGGTAAACGGGCGCAGACTTTATGACATTGCCAGAAGCGGGGAACAGGTGGAGCGAAAACCCAGGGCAGCGACCATCTATGAAATCCGTATCTTAGACTTTTCAGAGGAACGCCAGGAGGTTTCTGCGGAAATACGCTGTTCTAAGGGAACCTATATCCGCACCCTTTGCCACGATATCGGTGAAGCGTTAGGAGTAGGAGCAACACTTCTGTCCTTAAACCGGCATATTGCAGGAAACTTTACCATAACGGATTGTTATACGTTGGATCAGCTCCAGCGGATGACCGATGAAGGCACATTGGAAAAATATTTGCTGCCGGTGGAAAGAGTCTTTGAATCTCTGCCCAAGATTCAGCTAAATGAGGTTCAGGCAAAAAAATTTTTAAATGGCGTCAGATTGGATTTGAACCGTCTGCGATATCAGAAAGAAATTGGATTCCATCGGATTTTTGATCAGAACAGCCGTTTTTTGGGCCTGGCTAGTCTGAATCTGGAAAAGATGGAACTGGTGATAGAAAAATTGTTTGCAAGAGGTTCGTAATCGTCAGGAAAAGGGGAGAAAAACGGACATGCAAATTTGGAAACAACTAGAAAAAATAGAATCCTCCTGTCCTGAAGCGGTGGCGCTGGGCATGTTTGACGGAGTGCATCGGGGACACCGAAAGGTCATCGAGGCCGCGTTGAAGTACCGTGGAACCTATCAGACGGCGGTGCTTACTTTTACGACGAAAAAAATTCGTCCCAAGCAGAAGGCGAGTCAGAGGGATATTCTTACTCCCCAGGGACGTCTGTCTTTGTTGGAAAAGATGGGGGTCGATGTGACCTATATTCCCGATTTTGAGGAATTAAGAGAAATGGAACCTCGGGAATTTGTAACAGAAATCCTCTGCCGCAGACTGCGGGCAAAAGTTGTCTGCTGCGGAGAGGATTATCGGTTCGGAAAAAATGCCGGAGGGGACGTCGCCCTGCTGCAAAAGCTGGGAGAAGAACTGGGAATAACGGTTGAAGTGGTATCTCCCGAATTGGAGGACGGCTATCCGGTCAGCTCCACTCGAATTCGTCAGTGTCTGTTGGACGGGGATATCCCAAAAGCAAATCGCCTTTTGGGATATCGGTACTTTATTGAAGGTACGGTAGTTTATGGAAAACAACTGGGCCGGACGATGGAATGTCCCACCATCAATCAGGAGTTGTCCCCCAATACTTGCATTCCCAAATTCGGCGTCTACGTTTCTACCACTAACATTGATGGAAAGGAATACCCCAGCATCACCAATGTGGGGAAAAAGCCCACCATTCAGGGGGACCGGATGCCTTTGGCGGAGACGCATATCATCGGGATTGACCGGCATCTATACGGTCAGACGCTGAGGGTGACCTTATATCGTTTTATCCGGGAAGAAATGCGTTTTGAATCGCTGGAGGAGCTTTCCCGTACAATTCACCGGGATATCCGTACAGCAACGCTGTATTTTAAGGAAACCCCAAAAGGAAAACAAAATAGCTGAATCATCTGAGGGAAAGCGGATTGCTTTCCCTTTTTTAAAATCCCCGAAAGACTTGGAAGATGTCTTCTTGCAAGGAGTAGGGCGGCGATTTGATTTTTCCTTTCCGATATGCTATGCTGAAAGCAGAATTAGAGGTGAAGACAATGGGAGATAGAGAACAGCTCCGTTCCATGATAGAACAAGCCCGGCACATGGTGTTTTTTGGAGGCGCGGGAGTGTCTACCGAAAGCGGTATTCCGGACTTTCGCAGTGAGGACGGATTGTACCGACAAAGCTACCGTTATCCGCCGGAAGTGATTTTAAGCCACAGTTTTTTCTTGAGAGATCCAGAGGAGTTTTTCCGCTTTTACCGGGAAAAGATGCTCTGTCTGGAAGCGAAGCCCAACGCGGCTCATCGCGTCCTTGCCGCCTTAGAGAAAATGGGCAGGCTCAGTTGTGTGATTACGCAAAATATTGACGGCCTTCACCAAGCGGCGGGAAGCCGCCGGGTATTGGAACTGCATGGGTCGGTACATCGGAATTATTGCATGGAGTGCGGCAAATTTTATGATGTGAAAGCGATTGCCGACAGTCACGGAATCCCCCGGTGCAGCTGCGGCGGAATCATTAAGCCGGATGTAGTGCTGTATGAGGAGCCTCTGCGGGAGGGAACGATACGCTCTGCCATAGCGGAAATTCAAAAGGCTGATTTGCTTTTAGTGGCTGGAACTTCTCTTTCCGTTTATCCGGCCGCTGGATTGATTGATTATCTCAGAAAGGGAAAACTGGTGTTGGTGAATGCCTCTCCCACTTCCAGAGATAAGGAAGCGGATCTTTTGATTTCAGGAAAAATCGGGGAAGTTCTGTCAGAGCTTCACTTAATTTAAAAGGAAAAGGATGGATAAGATGAGTTATTTATTTGTGGAATATCCCAAATGTTCTACCTGCCAGAAGGCGAAAAAGTTTTTATTAGAGCATGGAGTCACATTTGAGGATCGACATATTGTGGAACAAACGCCTACAAAAGAGGAATTAAAGGCATGGTATGAAAAGAGCGGGCTTCCCTTAAAGCGGTTTTTTAATACCAGCGGATTGGTTTATAAGGATTTGGGCTTAAAGGAAAAATTGCCTCAGATGAGTGAAGAAGAACAGCTTGAACTGCTCTCCTCAAACGGCATGCTGATTAAGCGCCCGCTGCTGATCGGAGACGATGTAGTTCTGGTTGGATTTAAACCCACGGAATGGGAGACACTGAAATAACAGTTAGACGTAAAAATAAAAAGAGACAGCGTTCATGTGAGCGTTGTCTCTCTTTTTCTTGACCGATCAAATCCGGTCTAGTTTGCCTGGGAAGCATAAAACTGTTTGGGGTTTCGGTGTGCTTTGCTACTCTAAAACCGCCTCTCCTCTTGCGATACCCAGCATACGGGCAGCTTCGAAAATAGTCTGACGGTCATATTCTTCTAATTTCCCTTCAGGATTGGGTGCACAGTTGACGATCAGGACATTCTGCTGTTCAATGAGTTGACGATATTTTTCTGCAATAAAAGCAGGCGTAACAGTAGGATCTTTAGTGTAGTTAGGATCCCAAAACCAGTTATTCATATTTCTGACGCAGATCGTGGCCTCAAAGGGAAGATAGTATTCTTGCCCCTCGAAGGTGTAAATTTTGGGGTCTGCGTCTATACCAGGGCGAGGGAAGAAAGGGTCTCGCAGGCGAAAATCGGAAGGAAAATACCGCATCGGTTCCCCACCCACGCAGTTTTCCGGTAAATACCGGTCTAAAGGCATCCCCTGATCGGTTACTTCCCCAAGAGTGTTGTTGACGCCGAAGGCACAATCCGGCTGAAGCCGTTTTACCAGGTCATAGAGTTCCGCTGTTCCCCACTCCTGATTCGGCTTATCCCATCCTCCGTCCAGCCAAAGCTCCACAATCGGCCCATATCTTCCGTCCAGAAGTTCGGTGAGCTGATGCTTCATGTAGTCAATGTAGGCTCTCGTATCCTGATAACAGGCTTCGTGACGATCCCAGAGAGAGTAGTACAGCCCCAGCTTGACGCCGTATTTTTGACATGCTTTGGAAACCTCTGCCACGACATCAGTAGGATTGGGAGAATGGGTCACGCAGTAATCTGTATACTTGGTATCCCAAAGGCAGAAACCGTCATGATGCTTACAGATCAGGATTACTTGATTCATTCCGGCGTCATAAGCGGTTTTGACCCATTGCTCTGCATGAATTCCAGAGGGGGTATAGGACGATGCAGGAAGGGTGCCGTCAGACCATTCGGTGTCATTGAAGGTATTGATTCCGAAGTGCAGAAACATGCCGTATTTCCGTTCCATCTGTTTCTGCTGAACAGGAGTCGGGATAAGGGAAGCAGGCTGTGTAATTGGGTAATCCATAGAAATCCTTCTTTCTGAATTGAATTTTTTAGTGGATTTTTCTTGCTTCCATTATAGGCCAACTCAATAAAAAGTACAATTATTTTGAGAAAATTGATCCGGGGCCAGTTTGCCATAGATTCTCTTCTAAAACGGTTCCTCATAAAAAATTGTGCAATATAGGGAAAAATGGAGGAGAATATTTGTAGCCCGATTTGGGAGAATATCTGCTATAATAAAACGGATTCCTGAAAGTGTCCTTTAGAGAGGCGCTTGGATTAGATAGGACGGAACTTTGTATCAATTTGAATAGAAAAAATAACGGGGGAATGGATCATGAAACAGTATGATGTGGCCGCTTATATCTGGCCGGCTTATACAGGGGACGAGCCCAGAACCAGGATGTTTTGGCCGGAAGGAATGGGGGAATGGCAGTCGGTAAAAAATGCGGTTTGCAAATATCCCGGACACAACTGGCCGAGAAAGCCTTTATGGGGCTATGTCAACGAGGCGGATCCCTATGTGATGGAAGGACAGATCGCGGCGGCGGCTGACCATGGAGTGAATGTCTTTATCTACGATTGGTATTGGTATGAAAACCGCCCGTTTTTGGAACAGTGTTTGAATAACGGCTATTTAAAGGCAAAGAACAATGACCGGGTAAAATTTTACCTGATGTGGGCCAATCACAGTGTCAATTACACCTGGGATATCCGGAATTCCCAGATGCAGGACTGTGAAATTTGGGACGGCGCAGTTGGACGCCAGAGCTTTGAAACGATTGCCGACCGGGTAATCGAACGCTATTTTAAACAGCCTTCTTATTACAAAATTGATGGAAAGCCGGTATTCGCTATTTATGAAATGGCGAATTTGATTCGCGGCCTAGGCGGAATCAAGAATACCCAGAAAGCGTTAAGCTGGTTCCGGAAGCGGACGGAAGAAGCGGGCTTTCCAGGGCTGCATTTACAGATGATTTTGTGGTCTCAGAATGCGATTAACTTAAGCGGAATCGAAGGAGATCGTTCCATGTCTCCCTGGGAGATCGTCTCTCTTTTGGGCTTTGACAGTGTGACCCACTATCAGTTCGCTCATTTTGCAAATATTGACCGGGAGTATTCTGACATTTTAGAAGATGTGCGCAAAGAATGGAATAGGATCGATCAGAATAGAACGGTTCCTTACTTCCCCCATGTCTCGGTAGGATGGGACAATAACCCTCGCTTTCAGGGCTTCCGTCCTGGGGTAGTAAAGAATAATACACCCGAGCTTTTCAAACAGGCGATGGAAATGGCCTGCGATTATGTGAACAGCCATCAAAATCCAGCTCCGCTGATTACGGTAAACAGCTGGAACGAATGGACGGAAACCAGCTATTTACAGCCTGACGACCTATATGGATACGGCTATTTAGAAGCGGTGAAAAAAGCCCTTGAAGCCAAAGGACAGAAATAACGGACGGAATGTTCTAAGTGACTCATTTTAACTGGTAATTCTTGACTTTCTTTTGTGGTATTGTATAATAATTGTATAATAGAATGGATTGCTGGCGGAATGGTTGGATGATCATGGGTCAGTGTTCCATTGGACTTTACCGGAAACGGAATGATAAAGCGAGGAGAGAGAACGATGTATCCTTTGAAATTACAGGCGCCTTTAAAAGATTATATTTGGGGCGGACATAGACTCAAGGAAGAATATAATAAAAAATCCGATCTGGAAAAGGTGGCGGAGAGCTGGGAACTTTCCTGCCATAAAGACGGTTCCAGTGTGATTAAAAACGGGGAGTATGAAGGGCTTACCCTGCCGGAATATATCGAAAAGGCAGGTAAGGACGTGCTGGGCACCCACGCTCAGGCTTTTGAGAATTTCCCCATGCTCATCAAACTGATTGACGCGGAGGACAACCTCTCTGTTCAGGTGCATCCGGAAAACGAGTATGCCCTGCGTGTAGAAGGGGAATACGGCAAAACAGAGATGTGGTATATTGTGGACTGCAAGCCGGGCTCCAGCCTGTTATACGGCTTTAAACATGAAATTTCCAAAGAAGAATTCAAAGAAAGAATTGAAAACAATACCCTGCTGGAAGTGACCAATCAGGTACCGGTACATAAGGGTGATGTATTCTTCATCGAAGCAGGTACCCTTCACGCCATTGGCAAGGGAATCCTGATCGCGGAAATTCAGCAGAATTCCAACACCACTTACCGTATTTACGATTACGGCAGAGTCGGCGCAGACGGAAAACCTCGGGAGCTTCATATTGAAAAAGCGCTGGATGTGACCAAGCTGGTGCCGCCTACCCGTCCTACCAAGCCTCAGGGGCAGCCGGAACAAAAGGACGGCTACATTTCTACGCTGTTAGCTTCCTGTGAATACTTCACCGTTCACCATCTGGATGTGGAAGAACATGCGTCGATGTTCGCAGGAGAGGAATCCTTCCAGTCTCTGTTGATTTTGGACGGAGAATTTGAGCTGGATTATGGATTTGGCAGCCTCGGACTGATTAAAGGGGACAGTGTATTTGTTCCGGCTAATCTGGGAGAATATGATCTGATTGGCTCCGGCAGCGTGGTGCTGAGCGAAATTTAAAGTATGTCTATTCCTGCCGGAGGCTTTCGGCAGATCAAGAAAAAGGAGTATAGAGTATGAAATATTATATCGGGATCGACTTAGGCGGAACGAATATCGTTGCAGGGGTTGTGGATGAAAACTTCAACATCCTGGCAAAAGAAAGCACGAAAACCAAACTGCCTCGTCCGGCGGAAGAAATTGCGGCCGACATGATTATGGTTTCCAAGAAGGCGGTAGAGACAGCCGGCCTTACCATGGATCAGATCGAAAACGTAGGCGTAGGATGCCCAGGTACCTGCAACAAAGAAACCGGCATTATTGAATATTCCAACAACCTGCGTTTTAACAATGTTCCATTGGTAGAATTGATGGAAAAAGGCCTTGGTAAAAAAGTATTTATCGAAAATGACGCCAATGCAGCGGCATACGGCGAATATCTTGCAGGCGCAGGCAAAGGATGTAACTCGATGGTAGCTATCACACTGGGGACCGGTGTGGGAAGCGGCATTATCCTCGACGGCAAAATTTTGACAGGCTTTGCTTATGCAGGCGCTGAACTGGGCCACGGCGTCATTGTCGCTAACGGCAGACCCTGTACCTGCGGCAGAAACGGCTGCTTGGAAGCCTATGCTTCCGCTACCGGTCTGATCGTTTCCACCAAAGAAGCAATGGAAGAGAATAAAGATTCCGTGATGTGGGAGCTGTGCGGCAATGACCTTTCTAAAGTCAGCGGAAGAACTGCTTTTGACGCTATGAGAAAAGGAGACAAAGCCGGAGCACAGGTCGTTGATGAATATATCGAATATCTGGCAATCGGCGTTGCAAATATCATCAATGCATTCCAGCCGGAAAAACTCTGTATTGGCGGCGGTATCTGCAAAGAGGGGGACACCCTGATTAAGCCTTTGATTGAAAAGGTAACTCCTCAGACCTACGCCAGAAGAGAAGATGCCCGTACTAAAATCGTAGTTGCTGAACTGGGCAATGACGCAGGTGTAATCGGCGCGGCGATGCTGGGAACAGAAAAGAAATAAAATTTGTATGTTGTGCAGGAAAAAGCTCCTCGTCCGGATTGGATGAGGAGCTTTTTGATGTCTTGTATTGGAAAGTGGATGTGAAACAGAAATTTATCTTACAGAACCCTATGGGTTCTAAACTCCGTTTGGGGGTACCGCCTCCGCAACCTTTATGATAGAACAAAATTTGTTTTATCAATTAGTTTGTCGGGGTTCCGCCCCCGACACGACGGGTTCCTTTGGTACACGCCAAAGGAACCAAAACGTGCCCCTCGCCAAGGGGGAAACTCTCCTGCGGAGAGTGACGGGTCTTAAAAGTTGACTTCTATCCAAGTGCGGTGGAAAATATTAGTTTCTACCGAAATAACCGTCAACCCTAGATACAAACTAAATTTTTCCTTCTTATATGGTTAGGAGAATACTTATTAGGCCCGTACCAAAGCCCCCGCGGCGACTGAGCGGCGCCCTTTATCCAATCTTTGGGCGAACAAAGATTGGCCGGGGTCTGGGCGCCGGTGCTCCCAGGTACTTTCCTCTTTCGCTGAAAGGAAGTTTTATTTAAAAATAGAAAGATAAATTTCTGTTTTTCGCTGTCCTTTGATGCTCTTGCGGCTTAAAGAACATTTTTGTCGGAGGTTTTGGGAAATTGATCCAGAGGAAAGGGCGGTGCGGACAGGGGCTTCACCGCAATAGAGAGTAGCAGCATGGGATTGTCGTCCGCGGCGATCCTGTTTGAACTGAGCTTGCCACAGCTGCGGCAGCGGTGGATAATGGCCCATTCTCCATTTTTCCGTACCCATACGCCAATGGGGTCCATGATTCCCTTGCAGAGAGAGGCTCGGTCACCCGGTTCAGAATCTACGTGTAAACTGGAAAGACAGTGGGGACAGTGATTGCGGTGGTTGCTTCCGGCGCCTTCCGGGGCGACCGGTTTTCCGCAGACCTTGCAGATAAAAGTTTCGGTACAAGGCTGCGAACGGTAATCTACCTCTTTGGCTCCTCTGTGAGATTGGGCGATTTTTCTGAACTTTTCTTTTTTCTTTTTGAGATAGCCGTCTTTTCCAGAAGCGTATTCCGACTCTTTTTGCAGTGCCTGATAGCTGTTCCACCGTTCCTGAGATAATTTTCCATCACGAATCGCTTGTTTGACGGCGCATCCCGGTTCCCCCTGGTGTTTACAATCTGAAAATTTACATTTTCCTAAAAATGCTTCCACGTCACGGAAGGCTTTGTCAATTCCTTCTTCCTCATCCCACATGCCAAGCTCCCGCATACCGGGAGTATCAATCACCATCGCGCCGTTGGGAAGTAAAAATAGTTCCCGGTGAGTGGTGGTATGTTTTCCCATGTCATCCTGCGAGCGGATTTCTTGAGTTTTCAGCTCCTGGTTTCCTCTTAGAAAATTGATTAGGCTGGATTTTCCGACGCCGGAAGAGCCCAGCAATACAGCGGTTTTTCCCGGCTGTAAGTAATGTTCCAGCTCTTTTAGCCCGGCTCCTGTTCTGACGCTGATGGGATAAATCCCCACATTTTTTGCAACCTTGGCCGCTGCCTTGACATAATCCAGCGGATGATCTGTCAGATCTGATTTGGTAAGCAGGACGACTGGAATGGCTCCTGACTGCCAGGCGGAGGAGAGATACCGTTCTAACCGTTTGGGATTAAAATCCTGATTCAGTGACTGCAACAGAAAGACGTAGTCGAAGTTGGCAGCGACGCCTTGCTGTCCCCGGCCGGGTGTGGGATCGCGCCTGCCGAAAAAGGTTTTGCGGGGAAGGGTAGCGGTAATCAGGCTGTCTCCGGTGGAGATGTACTGTAAGGAGACATAATCTCCTGTCACAGGAAAGGCCGCGTCCTGTTTTTGATAATAATTTGTAGTTTTCAGCCGGCCGTATACCTCGCCGTACTTGCACAAAAGGGTATATCTTCCCCGATGTACGGCAGATACTCGCGCTGGGATCAGGTCATTGGATTCGTCTATCGTTGGGAGGAATAATTTGTCTTTGATTTCCATTCAATAAAAACTCCTTTTTCATATCATTTGTCATAGGGATAAAAACAGATTTTACTACACTCATAACATAAACTCCTTTTCGTAACGATTTAAAAATGGGCATAAAAATACCGCAGTAAATAGCCTCTTTAGAATGGCTGCCACTGCGATTAGACGATAAAAAACACACCCCTTTTTGGTGTGTGCTACATAACAGGTATTCACATTCACAAAAGGTTATCAAAACCGGCAAGTTCAGGAAAACCAATTTTTCTGAATACTTGCCTACACATTATTTAGTTTTCGATCCGAGAAAAAGAATGTTCACCGACATCAACTTCCCTCCCTTCTTAAAAATTTCGACATCATTATATCATAAAACTATTTGTTCTGCAAATCGAAAATATTTGATTATCTTTGTGCAATTTGACATAATCTAGATTTGGAACAAAAGATAGAAGAAAATCGGCAAAAATTCCCCATAAAACCGAGTTAGATGCCCGGGGGTTCGCATCGGCGCAGGATTATCTCTCTTGCCGATGCGAA
The DNA here is from genome assembly GCA_944382885.1 of uncultured Clostridia bacterium. GTDB lineage: Bacteria > Bacillota > Clostridia > Oscillospirales > Ruminococcaceae > Massiliimalia. The sequence continues at coordinate 23,647 of CALWNT010000002.1, forward strand.
AAGATATACTGATCCAAGAATTCCAATCCTCTTATAGATTGGGTTTTCCTTCTTGCTTTTTCTTTTTGTGAAATAGCTCCCTCAATCCTACCAAAAAAACCAGTCCTCCAAACAACTTGGAAAGCAGCTCCTCCTTCAGAAAGGCAGAGAGGAGTACCCCGATGACTACGCCGGCTAAACCCCAGAGAATTGCTTTTTTGAGTACGGATTTTTCGATTAAGCGGTGTTTTAAATGCAGAAAAATGGACAGGAGCGCAATTGGGAGAAAGAAAATCAGATTGATTAGCTGTGCCTCTTTCTGCGGCAGAGAGGTAAATAGGGTCAAGTATACCAGCAGGACAAATCCACCGCCCAGTCCCATAGAGGCTGTCAAGCCGGAAAGGAAGCCGGCAAGCATTAAAACGATATGGTTCATAGAAATAATAACCTCGCTCCTGCGTAAATAATCACAGCGCCGAAAATCCGCCGGAGTAAGTCGTTGGGGATCTTTTGCAGCAATCTGCTTCCCGTACAAGCTCCCACAAGCCCGAAAGGAATCAGCCAAAAGAGTGTCTGAGTCTGTACCGGCACCTTTTGATACAGATACAAAAGGGTAGTAGCCAGACTTAAAGGAAAAATCACTGCTACAGAGGTAGCGTGCGCCTTTTGCGGCGGAATTTTCAAAAGTTCCAGCATGGGAACGACGGCAATACCGCCCCCAGAGCCAAAAAGCCCATTTAGGATTCCGGATATGATTCCCAAAAAACTGCTGCCGAATCGACTGAGAAGGGAAGAATTTTTTTGATGCTGTTTCATAAATGTTCACCACCCTGTAAAAACAAAACCGCAGACATATTTCTAGTCTGCGGTTTTTTCTCAGCTTTATACAACACCTTGAATAAGAATTTGACAAAATGAAAAGGCCGGGTAAAACCCGGCCTCAGTTGTCATAAGACCGCCTTGCAGTCGTGCGGTAATAAAAACCCGCTTCATAGCAGGTGGGTGACCGCCTGATACGTTCATGCTCCCTTCGTCTGCAAAGCAGGAGGTCTGCAATCATTGTATTCAGAGCAAAGTCCCCGATTATAATAGTGTTGGATTATTATAAGCCACACTAACTCTGCCCCCTTTCAGGGATTTAATCAAGGCAGTGATCTAACAAAACATATTATATCACATTTTTCGAAAAATACAATAGTAGTTTTCGATAGAATTGGATAAATTTGGATAATCTTCCTATCAGCTATTGGAGATTTCCTTCGATTTCTTCCATTTCATCTTCATACATGGAAGCTAATTTTTCCAAAAATAAATTTCCCACGCGGTCATATTCCTCGTCGTCATCAATGGATGCCATCAGTTCTTCGCCGTCTACCATTTCGGCTTTTAAAACGACCAAATCCCCGTCGGAATTCAGCGCCTCCTCGGCATCTTCAAAATAGGGCAGAAGCGCGAAATAACGATTGCCATCCAGTTCCATCACGTCTAATAATTCAAATTGCTGTTCGTTTCCCTCTTCATCAACAAGGGTATAAATATCTGGGGTATAATCAAAATCCATTTCTTCGCTCATGGAATATCCTCCTTATCATTGGTGTTCAAAATCTGAAACACAAATTGAAATGTTCTGTTTCCAGTTGAAACAGCAGAATAATTGAATGTGAGTTTATTTTATCCGGTTTGAGTGGGAAAGTCAATGAGAAAATGCTCGCACAATCTAAATTACTAAAATTTTCAAAAAAGTTGAAAAAAACTATTGACAAAATAGATGAAGGGTGTTATTATATAGACACAAGGTAAAGATACCTAATAAAAGTGATCTAAAAGAACTTACCTCACAGATGATTGAAATAGGTCAGATGGCAGGAAGGAAAGAGTTCACATTTAGGAGGTGTTTCCAATGGAAATGGACATTACGCCGTTTTGGAAACGATTAAAGAAAGAATCTGAGGAAAGAGGGAAATAGCTCTTGCCGTGACGAGATGGTATCAGGTTAATTGAAGCAATATAGAAAATTGTTTCAGTCAGTATACTCAAATTGTAATGTTTAGAGTTATAAGCAGAGCTCCGAGACAGTAAGTGTAAAGAAACTTGTCTAAGATTTCTGATGATATATTCTTTAATCACAAGTGATGAAATCCATTTTTTGAGGTGTTACCAATGTACTAGTATTGCTTCTTTTTGATGCTCAACTAGTGAAACGGTTTTCCAGCGGGAAATCGGAAAGGGTGCGGTATTAAATGTTATTTAATACAAAGAAACTCTTAAAATTTTAGTGAGCGGGGAGTGAGACCACCAAGACAGTTAGTTTCATTTTAAACCAATTTTTTGAGAAAAGTTAATAAGAGTTGAACGGAAACGAATACAACTATAAAAGGTGTTTCCAATAAGCAATATCAGAAGAATTGAAAGAAGCGGAAAAATCAGTTTTAGCCACAGATGATGCAGATTTTGAAGATTTGAGTAAAGGAATTTGATATGTCAGGAATGTTTTATAACCGTTTTATAAAGCAGAATGATAGAAGAAGCTGTGAATCAGCAAGACGAAAGGAACTTAAAATGTTTCTTTTGTAAAAACTGTTGGAGAAAATGTTTGGCGAAAAGAGGGGCTGAGAAGTGACGTCAGTCTAAAAGAGTAGTTAAAACAATTTGGAACCGACAGAAAGATTAGATGATTTGAGGTTAGACCAATGGTATGATTGAGTGCCGTTAGGCAAAGCCAGAAAGAGCAACTGAAATTGTCGACAAGAGCATATCCCAAAAGGGAATGCAGAAAGAAGCTGACAAATTATTTTTGGCAAAAATTTTTAGTAAAGGAACATGGGAAAATTGAATATTGAAGAGATAAATTAGGGCGCATCAATAACTTGGAAGAGTGAGATGTGCCCTGATTTTTTATGTTCTTTTACCCCAGAAGATGGAAGCGATATTCCTAAGAACATTTTGTTGCTGCGGCAAATGGGAATTCCTCTTTTTGAAAAAATTTAAGAGAACGATTAGAAAATAAAAATATTTCTGAGTACAATTAAAAGCGGATACCAAAACACAATAGAAAGGATTTTTCAAATGAAGTATGACTTTACGACTATCTTAGATCGGAAAGGCCATGATGCTGTCGCTGTAGACGGCAGTCCTCTTCCTGACGTCCCGGTTGCGGAAGGTTTTTCGGTAATTCCAATGTGGATTGCGGATATGAATTTTCCAACGCTTCCCACAATTTTGGAAGAACTCCGTGAACGCTTGACTCACCCGCATTTTGGATATTTTATGCTTCCGGAAGATTATTTTAAAAGCATTATCCGATGGCATCAGGAACGTTTTGGCGTAGAGGGACTGATAAAAGAGTGTATCGGCTATGAAAATGGCGTACTGGGCTGCGTATCCTCCGCGCTTCAGGCCTTTACTCTTCCGGGAGAGGCGGTACTGCTCCATTCCCCTACCTATATCGGCTTTACGGGAACCATGCAGAATACTGGCAGAAAGATTGTTCTAAGTGATTTGGTGAAGGACAAGGATGGCATCTGGAGAATGGACTATGACGATATGGAGAAAAAGATTGCGGATCATCATATCCATTGTGTGATTTTTTGTTCCCCACACAATCCTACAGGAAGAGTTTGGGAAAAGGAAGAACTGGAAAAGGCCATGGAATTATTTCGAAAATATGATTGTGTGGTTATTTCTGATGAAATCTGGTCAGATATTATATTGCCGGGGGCTAGGCATATTCCGACCCAAAGTGTTTCTGAGGATGCAAGATGCCGTACCGTCGCAGTGTATGCTCCGAGTAAGACTTTTAATCTTGCGGGTTTGGTAGGTTCTTATCATGTGATTTACAACTCTTATCTGCGTGACCGAGTGGCAAAGGCTTCGGATATGTCTCACTATAATATGGCAAATGTGTTGTCAGTGCATGCGCTAATCGGTGCATACAGACAGGAAGGGAGTCAGTGGGTGGATGAACTTTGTCAGGTGCTGGGTGAAAATGTGAATTATGCATATCACTATATCATTCAAAATTTCCATGGGGTATCTTTGGCAAAACCACAGGGAACTTATATGCTGTATCTGGACTGTGAAGAATGGTGCAAAGAACACGGAAAAACGTTAGATGAGCTGTTGAAAGCAGGTGTGCATGTCGGTGTATTATGGCAGGATGGTCGTCCTTTTCATCGTCCCTATGCAATCCGTATGAATTTAGCATTGCCATATATGCGAGTTGTAGAAGCAATGGAGCGCCTGGATAAATATGTATTTAACGGAACTTTATAACGGTATTTGCCGATTGCTTTATCAGAACCGTTTTAGAAAAAATACCTTCATTGTTAAGTTTGGATGCGTGGAATTTTGACTTGAGGGCCGTTTGTCCTCCTGCGTTGATAAGGTTGATTGATTTTTACAACGTTTAGAGGATCAACGGCATTCCATTTATTTTTTAAAAAGGTACTTGACAAAAAGAAAAATTTGTGGCAAAATAAGATACGGATTTGGGGGCGTAGCTCACCTGGGAGAGCGCTACAATGGCATTGTAGAGGTAGTCGGTTCGAGTCCGATCGTCTCCACCAAAGAGAAAAGAGGAACTATTCGATGAGAGTAGTTCCTCTTTTTGATTTATATCAAAGATCTGTGAAATGAATCTTCTATTTCTCCCTTGCATGATTCACAGGAGTGGAGTAGAATAACAGTAATCATATTTTTGCTGTGAGAGGAGAAGAAGAATGGAAACATTATTACCGCGTAAATCCCCCTCTGCCGTTGGGGTAGATGCCGGATGCATCATTGATTTTCTCAAAGAAATACAGGAAAAGGGACTGGAACTTCATAGCCTAATGATCGTTAAAAACGGTTCAGTCATTGCGGAGGGCTGGTGGTATCCCTATACGTCCCAACGGTATCACGGATGTTATTCCGTAACAAAAGCGTTTGTATCCACAGCGGTTGGCCTTGCTGAAGAAGAGGGGCTTTTATCCTTAGACGACTATTTGGCAGACTTTTTTCCAGAAAAACTGCCGAATCATCCTTCTCAAAAATTGCTGGAGATTCGTGTGCGCGATTTGCTCCGCATGTCCTGCGGGATGCCAAAAGAGGTGAGCTTAGTCGGGGTTGCAGACTCTGTGCAAGCTTTTTTGGCAGAAGAGGTAGCAGATCAACCGGGAGAAAAATGGCGCTACAACAGCATTTGTACCCATATGCTCAGTCAAATTGTGGAAAAAGTCAGCGGGATGAGTATCGAAGAATATTTGACGCCCCGTTTATTTGAGCCTTTGGGGATCACCAATTATCGCTGGGATCGGAATCCACAAGGTGAAATCATGGGAGGATGGGGAATCCACATTACCACAGAAACCTTGGCCAAAATGGGGCAACTCTATTTACAGAAAGGAAAATGGGGAGAGAAGCAGTTGATTCCGGAAAGCTGGGTAGAACGAGCTTCCGCCTGTCAGATCGATAACAGCGATCCAGAGCATCCT
>CALWNT010000003.1 GCA_944382885.1 uncultured Clostridia bacterium
CACTTGCTCAGGTGCTTCTGCGTTATGTCAGTTTGGACGGCGGTTTTCAGGAGGGAGAAAAAGAGGGGAGCGATGTTACCGCGACAGAAAATGCGATTCTCGCCCTGACCTCTATTAAAAAGCAAGGGTCTCCCTACCAGCTGAGCAACCCTCTGGTAAACGATTCTAAAGAAGAATCTGCAGAGGAGACACCGCCAAGCAATCGGTTAAGCTGGGTTCAGTTCGTTTGGTCCGCCATTCTAATTCTAGCGGCAATATTTGTAGCAGTCACTACGATTTATGTAAAAATCAGAGACAGAAAAGACGGTAAAATCCTCTCAGCGGAAGAAAAATACATTCTCTATCACATCAGAGAGGAAAATCCGGATGAAGAAGATAAGCTCAAAAAATAGAGAAATTTTCAAAAAGGAGTTACACCATTGAAAAAAGTTCAAATCCTTTTATGCACTGGGATTCTGTGCCTGACATGTTTGTTTGGCGGATGCAAAAAGGCGATTCCCAAACCTGACTTCGAAACACAAAGTTACAAAAATGACGTATGCTCCTTTGAAATCCCTGAAGGCTGGGAAGAATATGAAGACCTCTCAGGCGACCGCCAAATTATGCTGGTGCCAGAGGACTCTGACTTTACACAAAGCGTTTCCAACATTCATGTGAATCTATCCCAATCCAGCGAAAAGCACACTTCGCTGGAAGAAATGGAAGAAACTTTTTCCACAGAATTTGAGCCTTCGGTACTGGAAGTAAACCCAACGGCCAAAAATTTTAGCTATTCCAGTTATGAAGCGCCAAACTATGATGTCTTTGTCGCCGAATATGACATTACCTCCGATTCTGGAAAAACGGCTCACATCGCCCAGTTTTATCCCCTGATGAAAAAGGATATTCTGGTAATCACCACGCTTGATGCAGGAGAAGGAGTCAATGTGGATATCACCGCCGCCGCCAAACATATCATCAATACTTTTGAGTTTGAATAACCATGATTTTTTATTAAAATACCCCTCTGTCTTAATCGGACAGAGGGGTATTTTCCTCGAAAGCAGAGGGGAAGATCAGTAGGATAGACAGAAATTTATGTGGAGAGTTGCCCCCATAGCCTTTATGATAGAACAAAATTTGTTTTATCAGTTAGTTTACCGGGCGTTTCACCCCGGCACCCCGACTTCCTTTTGACCCACGTCAAAAGGAAGCAAAAACGTGCCCCTCGCCGGGGAGGCGATACGGGTTTAAAAAGTTGACTCCTATCAAGGGATAGAGGAAAATATCAGCTTCTGCCAAAACACCCTCCAGCCCGAGCGATAAATTGAATTTTCCCTTCTCTGCATGGGTAGAAGAACACTTTGTAGACCCACACTAAGCCCTTCCGGCGTTTGAGGAAGGCCCTTTTGGTTTCTTTTGGGCAAGCAAAAGAAACTCGGGGGTTGGGAGCCGACTGCCCCCATAAGCCAAGTATAGAACCCGCTAGGTTCTGTACGATAAATTTCTGTTTAAACCATCCCCATCGTCCTGGTCGCGACCACATCGACCCCAGTGCCTAAAACATTGGGAAGCACCACCTGGCCTGCCTTCACCGGCGCTGTGACAGTAACATGGTCAATTTCTTCCATACACTGGAAAATCAATTCTTTCGGGATGTCTCCATTGGTTTTCACCGGCACTCTCGGCAGTCTGCCTCCCTGTAGCTTCATGGTAGAGGTAATCACCCTTCTGGGAGCTGTAACCTCCTTGACGCCATAAACTTCTCCCCGCTTACAGGTATTCCCTGTCACTTTATAACTGCCGTTTTCCTCCGTCACTGTCAGATGGCAGCCCTGGGGACAAACGATACAAATCAATTCTCTTTTCATCATGCTTTTTCATCCTCCATCCTGACAGACAGCACGACCTTTTTTTCTCCTTTGAGATCTTCCTTTTTCAGCGTGATCTTTTCCATCTCCGCCGGCAGAAGAGTAGGCTTCCGCCGCTGGAAGATCACCCTGCCGTCAGAGGCTGTCAAGGTAATCACACCCTTCTTGACCACCTGATTCACCCGGAAAAAGAGATCGGTCTGTTCTTCCCCGCAGGACAGGTCGATTTTCTGGGGAACCGTATAAGACACCCGCTCTCCATTTCCGATCTCTATGGCATCATCACTGTGAGCGTAAGGCGCTTTCACATACTTCGCCGCAAATTTTCCGGCTTTCATGCTTTCCAGGGTTACAAAATCCACCAGGTCGTGGACATGGAGCACATTTCCGCAAGCAAATACGCCTTCGATGTTGGTCTGCATATCGTCGTAAACCACGGCTCCGTTGCTTCTGCGATCCAATTCGATCCCGGCAGTTTTGCTCACTTCGTTTTCCGGGATCAAACCGACGGATAAAAGCAGGGTATCGCAGTCAAATTCCATCTCTGTTCCCGGAATAGGTGCTTTGTTCTGATCCACTTCGCTGACGATCACCTTTTCCACTCTTGCTTTCCCCTTGATATCGGTCACGGTGTGGGACAGATACAGAGGAATGCCGTAATCCTCCAGACACTGAACCAGGTTTCGATTCAGCCCATTGGAATAAGGCATCAGTTCTACTACCGCAAGCACCTTCGCTCCCTCCAGCGTCATCCTTCGAGCCATAATTAAGCCAATGTCTCCGGAACCCAGAATGACGATCCGCTTTCCGACCAGATAGCCTTCCATATTGATATATCTCTGGGCAGTTCCCGCCGTGAATACGCCTGCCGGCCGGTCTCCCGGAATGGCGATGGCCCCCCGGGTCCGCTCCCGGCAGCCCATTGCCAGAACAATCGACTTGGCTTCTATGGTAAGATATCCCTCTTTCGGATTTAACGCATAAATTTGCTTTTCCGGTGTGATTCCCAGCACCATCGTATCGGTCATTACGGTAGCAGAGGTCTCCGCTACCAATTCCTCAAACCGCTGGGCGTATTCCGGCCCGGTGAGCTCTTCTTTAAAATAATGGAGTCCGAAGCCATTGTGAATGCACTGGTTTAAAATGCCGCCGGTCACTTGATCCCGTTCCAGAATCAGAATCTCTTTTACCCCATTCTGAGCTGCGCTGTAAGCGGCCGCAAGCCCCGCCGGACCACCGCCAATTACTACTAAATCATAATGCAACATCTATTTGATTCCTCTCTTCCCTCATTTTCCCTTCGGCGTTTCTTCCAGCAGAATGTAAGAACCTGCCTTGTCTTTTAAGACCTCTGTGGGAGCAATGTTCCGCTCTCTTGCGATAATCTCCAATACTCTGGGAGAGCAGAAGCCTCCCTGGCAGCGGCCCATTCCCGCATTACACCGCCGTTTCACGCCATCTACAGTGGTGGCTGGAACCGGTGCATGAAGCGCCGCCACGATCTCCCCTTCGGTAATCGTCTCACAGCGGCAGATCACCCTGCCGTAGCGCGGATCTTTTCGGATCACAGCCTGTTTTTCCTCATCGCTCAGTTCTTTCATTCGGACTACTTTCCGCCTGCCGTTATAGTTTTCCTTGAAATTGAATTCCAGTCCATTTTCCTGAAGCAGAGATACTACCTCCAGGGCGATGGCCGGAGAAGCAGTGAGACCGGGAGACTTAATCCCGCAGACATTGATAAAGCGAGGATGCCCTTTCAGCGGTTCAATGATAAAGTCGTCCTTTTCACTTTGAGCGCGCACCCCGGCAAAATTCCGAATCGATTCCCGGTAGTTCACCTTGTCGCAGGTGAGAGAAGCTACCTTCCTGATAAACTGAAGCTGCTCCGCCGTAGTGGATACGTCTTCTTTTTCCCCGCCGTTGACGCTGTCCGGACCGACCAAGAGGTTCCCGTGAACAGTGGGAGAAACCAAAACTCCCTTTCCAACCTTTGACGGGCATTGAAAAATTACCCGCTCCACTAAGCCGCCTTGGCTTTTGTCCAAAAGGTAATACTGACCTTTAGCGGGAAGGATGGAAAAATCCGCCTCTTCTAAGAAAGAACAGACCTCATCCCCGTGTACTCCAGCGGCATTTACCAGATATCTTCCCTCATAGGATTCTTTCTTTCCTTGATAATTTACTGTAACCGAAAATCCCT
>CALWNT010000004.1 GCA_944382885.1 uncultured Clostridia bacterium
TAACTCTGAGCGAGGGTTACCCCCTCCGGTTTGTCTGCAAAGGTATTGGCAACTGCGCTCAAAGCGTAATAATTTCCGGGGTTTAATGTTTCCAAGGTTAGATTTTGTTCCGTTAACTGAGTCAGGCCTGTCAGCTGCACATACTTTCCGGGAAGGGCGTCAAGCTGGTCTTGAAGTCCTGCAGCGTCCACCTCTTCCAGACGGTCAGCCTCGCTCTTCGCCCGGTCTCCCTGGGTTTTCGCGTAATCTCCCTGATCTTTAGCGTAGTCTCCCAACTCCTGCGCTTGACTCACCGTCTTCTCGTACTCTTCCATTTTAGAAAGCCATTGTTCCAATAAATCAGGATAAAGTTCTGCTATTTTACTGGTTTCCTCTATCCCTGCCCCTACATATAGTTCGGTATTTCGCTGGGTGTGCCATTCCCATGTCGTCACCCCTTCTTCATCCACCTCCTTAAAGCAAAGCACAAAAGCAATTCTGCCTTCCTGGAGAGTTACATTCTGAGAGACCAACCAACTAAACGTAATGCTGGCTTCATCTTCTGAAGAAACTTGAACATCTTCAATTTGATATTGTCCTACCTCTGTCTCATCAGAACATTTTTCCGGCCAATACTGATAAAAAACGTACTGCCGATGACATTGACTCATATCGTGACCATCGTAATATCTAGGGCAATAAAAGCGGATTCGTCTAGCGTTGTGATCCCGTTCTACACCGATTTGCAAACTCCCGCCTGGGATGATTACGGTGCGCTGACTGACATCTACTGTAAGAGGCGGGAAAATGCTTTCCGGTTGCTCCGAAAGGATTGCGTTGCCAGCAGATAAAATCGCCGCATGAGCCGTTTGATACTCCCCTTTTTCACTTTGCCAAAATCCTCCCTTTTGGTTCAATTCCAAATAAAATTTTCCCACACCGGTCAGATTATTAGCCTCCGCTTGCCCTAAAAGAAGAGATACCGTATGATAGACATTCTTTTTCAGCCTGAGTGGAAGGCGTTCTCCGCCCTGTGGGCAAAGATACCCCCGGTACCCTAAATAAGCGGAGAAGGGCAGATCCGTGATAAACTCCGCCTCGTTTTCCCCGTTGATCAACAGCAGCTTCTGCTGGGGCTTCCCTTTGATCACTCGAATTTCCTGCATTTGTGTTCCTCCTTTTTCTCCTGATTTCTATTAAATTCTGTTTCTTCCGCCGATGACAAAAAGTTCTGCATCACTTCTTCCTCCTCCGGCTCATACCAGCTTTTGAGATGCTGGACTTCAATTCCCTTTGATAAAAACATTAGACCCGATTCCTTTCGATAAATTGGGTAAGCTCCTCGCTGCTAATCCGAAATAATTTCGTACCGCCCAGCTTGCTGGCTGAAAGCTTTCCTCCTTTAATCCATCTGCAAATGGTGCGTTCTTTTACCTGCAGAATTTCTGCCGCCTGTCTGACTGAATAATAATGCATATTTCTTTTCCTCCTTCACTTTTTTGCACAAATAAATTTTTGGTTTTTCTCAAACGCAAGTTTTAAGGCAAAAAAATTACTCTGTAATTAAGCAGATCCCCATTCCGCTGTTCCAGCGTTTACTGTCGGTATTCACTTCCAGACAATAAGCGAAAAGGCCCTCTTCTAATACAGAAGCTTCCCAAAACAGCGAAAGCGTACCATTTCGGTTATTTTGTGTTTGCAGAGTAAAATATCTGCCGTCTGATAACACCAAATTACAACTCATATCCTGTTCCAATGAAAGATCAGTCAAAAACTCCACCCGTTTTGGGGGATTTTCCTTTTTGGAAAAGATAAGCTCTCCCAAATAAGTTCCTTTTCTAATCAGGAGATTCTGATTCATGTTTTCTTCCTCCTTCCGCTATCGTAAAAACAATTCCAAATATTTACTGTGTTTTTCCAGCTGCTGAAGGCCGCGATGATAGGTTCTGGAAACCGTACTTTTATTGATTCCCAATTCTTCGGCAATTTCTTTCTGTTTCTGCCCGGAAAGTATTTTTACTAGGATTTCCCGCTGACGCTTTGTCAAACTTTCTTTGGCAATTTGTTCGACACACTTTTTCACCTCCTCCAGATTTCTGATGTTGTCCCCGCCATCGGCAGGAACCAGCTTTTTCTTCTCTTTTGCGGATAAAAGTTCCAAAGAGCAGCATTGATGCTTCATTCTTTCGTTTTCTCCCCCTTCTGTAATTACTTTATCATGGAGATCATATCGCATTCCATCATATGTGAACGATTGAGGATACATTGATTTTCTTACGGAAAACCAATGACTATTTATGGACGATAAACAGAAATTTAATTGCGCAAGTCGGCAATGCCGACTTGCTTTATGGCGAGGGGAAGCCCCCTGCCATAAGCCACCCCCCAAATCTCGCTATGGCGAGATTTGTTGAGGTTCGATTCACAGCACATGTCGCTGAATCGAACATTTATGTACCAATAAGGCTTGTGCCACAAATTTAATTTGTCGGGGCTCCGCCCCCGACGCGACGGGTTCCTTTGATAACCTCAATAAATTGAGGCGCCAAAGGAACCAAAACGTGCCCCTCGCCAAGGGGGAAACTCTCCTGCGGAGAGTGACGGGTTTTAAAAGTTGGCTCCTAACGGAGTACAACGGAAAATATCAGTTTCTGCCAAAATAATCGTCATCCCTAGCTGCAAACTGGATTTTTCCTTCTTCGCATGGTTAGGAGAACACTTTATAGACCTACACCAAGCCAGTTCCGGAAACTTCGCAGCAAGCTGCGAACCTAGAGGAAT
>CALWNT010000005.1 GCA_944382885.1 uncultured Clostridia bacterium
TTGGAATTTTAGGATCAGGCCAATTTATGATTACTTGAGAAAAATGGCTTGAAAAATCAGTATTTTATTCTGAAAGAAGATGAAATTTAGTAGGGGAAAGGAATTAAAAAGAAATTTTTGTGAAGTCGTCTGGCAAAACAGAAATTTATCTTTCTGTTTCAAATCTTTTTTATCCGATCACTTTCTTTCTGAGAAAGAAGAAAGCACCTGGGAGCACCGGCTCCCAGACCCCGGCACCCTTTGCTTGTCCAAAGGGTGGAAAGGACCCTGCTCAAGCGCCGCAGGGGCTTGGTGCGGGTCTAACAAGTGTTCTCCTATCAATATTAAAAGGAAAAATTCAATTTCTAGCTGGGGCTGACGAATGTTTTGGCAGAAACTGATATTTTCCGTTGTACTTTATTAGGAGTCAACTTTTAAGATTTGCACCAAGCCTTCACGGCGTTTGAGTGAAGCTCTTTTGCCTACTTTTGAGCGAGCAAAAGTAGGCCGCGTGTGGGGCGGCTCCCCACATGGCGTTCTTTTTTGTCTGATTGAAAGTGATAGAAAAAAGTCGTTTTTTATTAAAAAGATAAATTTCTGTTTATCATCAAAAGTTTTTTCTGTAAAAACTGGAAAAACAAACTCCATACTTCCAATAAATAATCTGCCAAAATTTTGCCACAATAACAAAGTAAGCAATGCGAGTTTTTGGGCTGAGAGGTGGTTTGCATATGGGAAAATGGACGACTGGGAAAAAGATTATGGGAATGGTGCTGCTGACAGGGGTATTGTCCTGCTGCTTTTTAAATCTGTCATCTTTTGCGCAGGCGGCTTTGCCGGGGGTAGAGGTGCTAAAGCTTCAGGAGGAAACCTATACGCCAAAGGTGTATGCCTCTGGAAAAATAGAAGAGAAAAACGAAAAGGAGATTACCAGTGATCTTCCCTTGATCCCGGAAAAGGTTTATGTCAATATAGGAGATGAAGTGAAAGCGGGGGACGTCTTGGCGAAAATTGACGTTCCGGCAACGGTGCAAGCTCTGTTGAATCTCTCAAAAGCCTCAGAATATCTGCCGGAAGAATTGACGGAATATCTCGAAACTGTGGAGTTAGAGGAATTGTCCTCCTATATTCCCCGGGAAATCGTATCCACCGGTACAGGTGTAATCAGTGCGATCAACTTGAATCAAGGGAGCCTTGTTTATCCCACGGAGACTGCCGCCGTTATTTCACAGCCTCAGCAGCTTCGGGTATGCTTGAGTATCCCGGAGGAGTATGTGGAAGCAGTAAAAATCGGACAGCGAATCGAAATAAAGGTCAATGCGGTGAAAGACAGCTATGAGGGGGAAGTCTCTCTGGTATTTCCAACGGCGAGAAGTCAGCTCAACGGGACATCTGAGGAAACAGTGGTGGATATTTATGGGGAATTTGACCAGATCGACCAAAAGCTGAAATCCGGTTATTCTGTGACCGGAGAAATTTTTACCGATGAGCCCCAAAAGATCTGGACGCTCCCTTACCAGGCAATCGGACAGGATGATTCCGGGCAGGAGTATGTCTATGTCTACCAAGACGGACGCGCTTGCCGAAAGGAGATCGAAACCGGAGAAGAAATGGAGGAATCTGTCGAAATCTGTTCCGGCCTGCATCCAGAGGATTATGTGATTGCGGACTGCGGTACGGTAAAAGAGGACGGAGATTATGTGACGCTTTTGGGGAGGAAAGGGTGATGGACTATCTGAAAAACGCTTTCTTCCATATCTGGCGGAAAAAGGGACGGGCTCTTCTGACCATTTTGGGCATTGCCATTGGTGTGATGTCGGTGGTGTTAATTTCGATGATCGGAGACGTGGGAAAATACATCATTCAAAACGAGCTTTCCAGTATGGGAGTAGACGGCGTGATTGTCAGCATTAAAAGCGAACATCAGAAGCTCAATATGAGCGCGCAGGAACTGAAACTGCTTCAGCAGGAAGAGGGAGTGGCAAAGGCGGCTCCCTTTATGACTTCCTACAGCAAAGTGCGGGTCAAACAGCAGGACGCCAAAAGTCTGATTTGGGGAATCGACCAGGACAGCTCCGATATAATTTCTTTGGAACTGGTACATGGCCGAGCTATTGCTAAGTCAGATGTCCAGAGCATGGCGAAAGTCTGCGTAGTGGATGAAAATTTTGCCAAAGCCAACTATCACCGCAGTAATATTGTGGGAAAACAGCTTTCCATTTCCTTTGACGGAAGATACGAAACCTTTACGATTATTGGGGTGGTAAAATCAGGGGGGAATATCCTTCAGGGGCTGATGGGGGAGGTCGTTCCCTGCTTTACCTATCTTCCCTACACTACCATGCAGCAAATGTCCCTCCAAAGCGGGTTTGACAAAGTAATTATGAAGCTGAATGATGGAATTAACCGAAAACAGCTGGAAAATGAGATCATGGAAACGATGGACTCCTCTTTCGGCGTCACCGACGCAGTGGAGATCGAGGACTTAAATCAACAGATGGATCAGCTGAACGACATCTTGAGTATCGTAACCGCCGTCTTGACCATCATTGCCGGTATTTCCCTTTTGGTAGCGGGATTATCCATTATGACGGTGATGCTGGTTTCGGTCAGCGAACGCACCCGGGAAATCGGAATCAAAAAGTCGATTGGAGCCACCAGGGGAATCATTCTTTTGGAGTTTATGACCGAATCCCTCCTGCTTACCTTGATCGGCGCCGGCATTGGCGCTTTGATCGGCCTTGGCATCGGCACGGCTGGTTGCCTTCTATTGGGAGTACATGTTATAATCAATCTGCAAACGATTCTGTGGTCGATTCTTTTTGCAATAGCGGTGGGCGTTTTATTCGGGGTTTATCCGGCTTGGAAGGCTTCCAGACTGAGTCCGGTAGAGGCCCTCCGCCATGAATAAGAAACAGGAGGCTTTTTCCGTTGTCTTTTCTTTTCACCCCCCATCTTCCGGAAAATCGGGTTACTGCGATGGCGGTTTCCAATCAATTTCCTCATATGGTTCAGCAGCTTTCCCAAATAGGGATTACACCTGTTCTGGTGCCACCCTCTACGGCGTTGGATCAGCCGGTGGCTTCCCATCCGGATATGCTCCTCCATCCTTTGGGGGAGAACAAGCTGATTTATGCCCATGACAGCCAACCGCTTCGTGATGCGCTGAGAGAACTGGGGTTCCTGCTGATGAAACCCGCCCATGTATTAGAAAAAAATTACCCTAAGGACGTCGGGCTCAACGCTCTATCCTTAGGGAATTATTTGTTTGGCAAAGATACCGCTTTAGACCCGGTGCTGTTACAATCTTGGACAGAACGGGGGAAAGAACTGATCTCTGTGCGTCAAGGATATGCCAAATGCTCCTGCTGTGCAGTGGATCAGACCCACGTGATCTGTTCGGACACAGGCATCGCCAAAGCGATGGAAAAGGTGGGGATCTCCGTCCTGGTTGTAGAGACCAGAGGAATCCTTTTGGAAGGGTATTCCTGCGGCTTTATCGGCGGATGCGCCGGAAAGCTGGCGCCGGACGAGATCTGTTTTACCGGTTCTCTTTCCTGCCATCCTCAAGGAGAAGAGATCAAAGCTTTTTTAAAGGGCTGCGGTGTTCTTTGGAGGGAGTTGACCTCCGGCCCTTTGCTGGACGTGGGTTCGCTGATTCCTCTGTTGGAGGAGGGCTAATCCTCAAATACTGTTTCCACCAGTTTTTCCGAGCATTCCGGTGAATAGCGGAAGACATCGATATGTCCCTGAGTTAAGTAATACTGATAATCCATCCCGGGATAGTCTGCGTCAAAGCTGTCTACGATAATCAGCTTGATTTTCATTTTTTCGGGGATCAGGCTTTTGATAAAGACGCTGGCCTGCTGTCCCACCTTAACGTCCTCCCGCAGTTCCGCGAGACCCGCCAGATTAGGCGCCAGCTCCACAAAGATACCGTAGTTTTCAATCGAGCGCACAATGCCCGCCACGGTTTCTCCCGGTGTGAAGTGAGAAGCATTTTCCTCCCAGGTGCCCAGAAGTTCCTTGTGGGAAAGACAGATTTTTTGATTTTCATCCATCCCTTTGATTACGGCGAAAATATCCTGACCGACCCGGAAACGATCTCTGGGATGAGAGATTCGGGAAACGGAAATCGCGTCAATGGGAATGAGGGAGATGACTCCGCATCCGATGTCCACGAAACAGCCAAAGGGCTCCAGATGGGTTACCCGGGCTGGAATAATATCTCCGGGGCGCAGTTTTGTCAGATATTCTCTCCGGCATTCTTCCTGGACCTCCCGTCTGGAAAGAATGGCGACATAAGATCCGGAAGGATTCTGGCTGATTTTGGTAATTCGGAAGCAGACGGGTTTGTTTACCTTGGAAATAATGGCGATATCCCGGGTAGTGCCTTCCTGAATGCCGATGGCGCACTCGTCTTTGGGGATAATGCCTTTCATACAGCCTAAATCTACAATCAGATTATGTTCGCTGTCGCAGATGATCGCCCGGGCTTCTAAGATTTTCTTGCTGTTCATCGCTTCCTGCAAACTGGTTATATTTTTAAGGGCCTGGATATTTTCCGTAGTCTGGGACAGCAGTCCCTCCGGCAGATAGTTTGACATTTCAAAACCTCCTACTTTTTTCTTCCTATGGGAATTTATATGCGTGAAGTTTTAAATTAGCACCCGCTGAGAAAGGTCAGAACAGAAAAATACTGTCAAAGATTTTGTGCGTCTTTGACAGTATCGGATCTTATCTTCTCTTTGCTGTTTGATCAGAATGAGGGGGATGGAATCTGGGAAAGCTAAGAAAAAACCAAAGGCTGAAACGGAGGGCACAAAAAGCGAACGCAATCAAGAGAGTTCCGCTCAAGTATGGGAAATTTTTTGAGCGCCGATCCCTCTGAGACGCTGTTCGATGCGGGCGGTTTCTTCTGCCGGAGCCTTGATAATCAGCCGGCTTTCGGTCGTCTGTTCAATTTCGGGATATCGGTCCTGTTCTTTCATGTCATGTTCCGCCAAAATACGGTTGTTTAACAGGAAAGAGGGGATAGGGGAAACGGACAAAGAGGTGCCGTTGTTGGTGGCCGTTCCATATCCCTGATTGATTCCCATCGTCAGAGAAAAGTCCCGGTTTAACATTTCCGAGTAAGAATTTTCTTTATTTTGATAGGCATTGGAACGGGGAATGTTTTTATATCGAATAGTAATGGATTTGATATCCTTGAAATGTTCTTTTAATTGTCTGGCGGCGACTTCCGCCAGATCTACGGTTTCAAAATTTGCGTAGATGGTATTGGATTGTGGCATAATTGATTTCTCCTTTCATTACTACTATTTTTTGTTGGAATCAGGTGAATATCCTTTGGAAAAACAGTGAATTTCTGTGTGAAAAGTATTTGCCTTTTTTAGGGAAAAAATGATATAATGATTTTTACAATAGCTGAAATTTTGGATTTCGGCTACCGTGAGAACAAAATCGCGGCGGTAAACGCTGTAAACCGCCGTGATCAGGGAGTTTTCTAAGCCGTAAAGGCAGGCCGGCATTTTGCCCAGAAGGCAAACGAAAACATCCCGGATGGAGGAAAATCTTTGCGGTTTTCCTTAAGGTACTCAAAGTTAATGGTATCTGAAGTGCCATGCTTTCCAAAGGGGGCTTATCCTGAAATTTTTAAAAGATAGATCGGAAAATTTCGGGAAAGATCGGGGCGGCTGAGCGTCTGCCCTTTGTTTTTTACTGAGTTGATAGAACAAATTTGAAGGAGAGAGGAGCCGAGCAGATGGACGTACAGGTAGGCGATATTTTGAAACTGAAAAAAAGCCATCCCTGCGGGGAAGTCTTGTTTGACGTTCTGCGGGTAGGTATGGATTTTAAAATCCGATGCAGAAAATGCGGCAGAGAAGTAATGGTTCCCCGGGCTAAAATCGAACGGAATATCAAAGAAATTATCAGACAGTTGTAGCTGCCCCGGCGGCAAGAAGGAATTAGAGAGAAAAACAAATCAGATTTAGATAGATTAAGGTCAGAAAGAACAACGAGGTGCAGTATGTTTGATAAATTGAGCTTTACAGAAAAGCGTTTTGAAGAAATCAATGAAAAGTTAATGGATCCCACGGTGATTAACGACAACAATCTTTACCGGGATTTGATGAAGGAATATAAAAATCTGACCCCGATCGTAGAAAAATATCGGGAATATGTGAAGGTAAAACAAAATTTTGAAGAAGCCCGGCAGATGCTGGAGGAAGGCGGCCTGGACAAAGAGTTTAAGGAAGTCGTACAGGAGGAGCTGGAAACCAGCAAGGAACAGCTGGGTCATTTGGAAGAAGAGCTTAAAATTCTCCTTCTGCCGAAAGATCCCAACGACGAAAAGAACGTTATCGTGGAGATACGCGGGGGCGCAGGCGGGGAAGAAGCCGCGCTCTTTGCTCATTCCCTGTTCCGGATGTATTCCATGTACGCCGAGTCCAAGGGATGGAAAGTGGATGTTTTAAACCTGAATGAAACCGAACTGGGCGGCATTAAGGAAATCAGCTTCAGCATCGAAGGGGAAGGCGCTTATTCCAGGCTGAAGTTTGAAAGCGGCGTTCACCGGGTACAGCGGGTACCAGAGACCGAATCTCAGGGGCGTGTCCACACTTCTACTGTAACAGTTGCCGTTCTGCCGGAGGTGGACGACGTGGAAATCGAGATCAATCCAGCCGATTTGCAGATCGATACCTTCCGTGCCAGCGGGGCAGGGGGACAGCACATCAATAAAACCGACTCCGCCATCCGTATCACGCACCTGCCTACCGGCATGGTGGTGGAATGCCAGGACGAGCGAAGCCAGTATAAAAATAAGGACAAAGCCATGAAGGTGCTCCGTTCCAGACTGTATGAGGAGGAACAGCGCAAGCAGACCGACGCGATCGCTTCTCAGCGGCGTGCCCAGGTGGGTACCGGCGACCGTTCCGAGCGAATCCGTACCTACAACTATCCTCAGGGAAGACTGACCGACCACAGAATCGGGTTGACCTTATATCATTTGGAGGACAACTTAAACGGCGATCTGGACGAAGTGATCGATGCGCTGATTACCGCGGATCAGGCGCTGAAACTGGCGGCTCAGTCCGGTGAAGATCAGGAATAGAGGCGCAATGGCATGAAACAGATACAGGAATCAGAGACCAGAATCCTCTCTCCTGACAGCGAAGGGATTTCCTGCGCCAGAGAAGAAATTCTTCACGGCGGGGTTGTGGGAATTCCGACAGAAACAGTCTATGGACTTGCGGCCAACGCCTGGGACGCCGCCGCGGTAGAAAAGATTTTTCAGGCAAAGGGCCGTCCGGCCGACAACCCTTTGATTGTGCATATTTCTGAGTTTTCAGAGATCTATGAAGTGGCGGCGGAAGTGAC
>CALWNT010000006.1 GCA_944382885.1 uncultured Clostridia bacterium
CGGACATATTGTCCAGAATATAGTCAATCTTCTTCCGCTCCAAGCGAAGATTTTCCATCGTCAAGTTAATACGTTCCGAAAGTTTTGCCGTACTTACTACGATATTGTTTAATTCCGGATAACGATACTGTCCAAAATGAGGAATTTTATTTTCATTTTGAATTTTAGACATTTCTTCTGAAATTTCCAAAAGAGGCTCTGTGACCGTTTTAGTAAACTTCTTGGCTAAAACAGCAGAAACAGCCAAAGAAACCAATGTGCTTAAAAATAAAGCCGGCAAAAGTCCTTTCAAAAATCCAGACCAAGGATTAAAGGGGACAGCCAGCCGAATCAGATAATCTCCATGCCCGGAATAAATACAGGCATACAGCAATTGCTGATGCAAGGTATCAGAATAACGGGAAGCAACTCCAACACCGTTCGCAAGAGCTTCACGCACTTCAGCACGATCTAGATGGTTTTCCAGTGGTTCATCAGGATCAACACTGGTGTCAGCCAATACTTCGCCATCTGCAGAAAGCACCGTAAGCCTAGTGTCCTCTGAAAAAGTAAGAGGGTTGAGAATATCCACCTGCTGCTGTAAATCCTCCTGAAAATTCAGGCTGTAATCCAGCAGTCGAAGAGAATAAACCATGTTATTTTCATTCTGTTCCTGCATAATGTTTCCGATCAAAACGCCGGAAATCCCTCCGCACAGGCAAACAGAGAGAATAATCACAATCAAAAAACGTATCCAGATTGATTTTTTCATCGTAGGATTCCTATTCTGCGTTAAAGCGGTATCCGACACCTCGTACCGTTTTAATATACTTGCCGTTTTCATCTGACAGTTTCTGCCTTAAAGAACGAATATGCATATCTAAGGTACGGGTCTCGCCAATAAAATCATATCCCCAGATGTGATTGAGCAACTCATCCCGGGGAACCACCTTTTGATGATTCAGCATCAAGTACTTTAACAGTTCAAATTCCTTATAGGTAAGCTCAATTTGCTTCTTTCCCTGATAAACTTCCCGAGTCACCACGCTGAGGGTAATATCGGAAAGACAAATATCTTCAGTTTTCTTTTCTTTTTCTTCCGGTTCCGCGCTTCTGCGCAGAAGAGAACGAATCCGAGCGGACAACTCCAATATGCCAAAAGGCTTGGTCATATAGTCGTCCGCGCCAAAATCCAGTCCCATTACCTTATCCAGTTCAGAATCTTTTGCAGTAAGCATAATAATCGGCAGACGATGAATTCCCTCGGTATTTCGAATAATTTTAACCGCATCCAATCCGCTCATGCCAGGCAGCATAATATCAAAAACCGCCAAGTCCGGACGGTCTTTTTGAATCAGCTCCAAGGCTTCCTCGGCAGTCTCAAAAGCACTGACCTGATAGGAATAGCTCTCTAACGCAATTTTAATCAAATCCCGAATATTTTCGTCGTCCTCAATAACATAGATGTGTTGAGACATAATATTGCTCCTTCCTGGATAGGAAAAAGACAGGGCAAAGCCTGTCTGTCCATTACAGTATTTGTTTTTGCTTATAATTGCCGGTACGGTTAAACTCCACCCATTCACAAATATTCACAGCATGGTCGGCAATTCTTTCCAAATATTTTGCAATCATCAAAAAGTCAACTCCGCGGTCTGAATGCTCCGGAGAGGATTTCAAAATCCCTACAACTTCGCTTTTTACCTTGGCAAACAGATCATCTACCACGTCGTCGGTTTGAATCACCTGTCTTGCCAGATCCAGATTCTGATCTACAAAGGACTTCACCGCATCATGTACCATTTGAATAGATACCTTCGCCATTTCTGGAATATGCTCTACAATGTGGAAGATATGAGTCCCGGAAATTTCCAGCACTAATACGGCAATATCAGAAGCATGATCCCCGATACGCTCCATATCCGTCACCATTTTCAACGCTGCGGAAACATCTCTCAAGTCGCTGGCTACCGGTTGCTGACGTAAAATCAGAGACAAACAACGGTATTCAATATTTTTTTCCATTTCATCTACCGCTTTATCCCCCTGGATAATTTCCTGGGCCAACTTATGATCCTGTTCCCGGAACGCTTCAATAGATCGTTCGATCGCCTGCTCCACCATTGCGCCCATTTTAATCAATTCAATATTGAGCTGCTCCAGCTCATATACAAACGTTGGTCTTGCACTCATAGTGGTTCCTCCTAAATTATAACTGATATTTTCTGTTTTGTCATTCTTTTTACCGTATTTTATCCAAAACGTCCAGTAATATAATCTTCTGTCCGCTTGTCAGAAGGCATGGAGAAGAGATGTTCTGTCTCGTCAAACTCCACCATCTCACCAACCAAGAAAAAGGCGGTGTAATCGGCAATACGGGTGGCCTGCTGCATATTGTGGGTCACGATGGCCACGGTGTATTTTTCTTTGAGATCTGCCATCAATTCCTCAATTTTCAAGGTAGAAATCGGGTCCAATGCAGAGGTCGGCTCGTCCATCAAAAGAACCTCTGGCTCCACCGCCAACGCCCTGGCAATACAAAGCCGCTGCTGCTGCCCACCGGACAAACCCAACGCAGATTTTTTAAGTCTGTCTTTCACTTCATCAAAGAGCGCCGCTCCCCGCAGGCTTTTCTCTACAATTTCATCTAATACGGCCTTATTTTTAATTCCATGAATCCGAGGACCGTAAGCGATGTTGTCATAAACGCTCATCGGGAAAGGATTGGGCTGCTGAAATACCATCCCTACCTTTTTCCGCAATAAAGTCGTGTCTACCTTCGGCTGATAGATATCCTCTCCGTCCAGCGTAATGGTACCGGTAATCTTCACGTTTGGAACTAAATCATTCATCCGGTTGAGTGTCTTTAAAAAGGTGGATTTTCCGCAGCCGGAAGGGCCGATAAAGGCTGTAATCTTATTTTCATAAATATTCATGGACACATCTTTTAATGCGTGGTTGCTTCCGTAATATAAATCCAAATGTGAAGCGTTAATTTTAACGTTTTCCATCTGCTATTTCTCCTTTTCAGATTACTTTTTCATTTTAGAAGTCAAAAACTTGGTCAGACAGTTAATCAGAAAAACAAACGCAACAAGCAAGAAAGCAATTCCAAAGCATTGTTCTGTTTTCCCGTTGGACATGCTCAAATACATCTGAACCGTAAGGGTGCCGCCGGTCTTGAAAATGTGTTCAAAGATTCCTGTGGGAAGCAGGTAGCCACTTCCGGCAGTAAAGATCAGCGCCGCAGATTCTCCGACGATTCTTCCGATAGACAGAATAACGGCGGTCACAATTCCCGGCAGCGCGCAGGGAAGAATAATCGTGCGGATCATATACCATTTGGTCGCACCAATCCCCATTGCCCCTTGGCGATAACTCTCCGGAACGGCTTTTAAGGCTTCCTGTGTGGTACGAACGATTGTAGGAAGAACCATTAGAGTCAAAGTCAAAGATCCACAGAGAATCGAAAAGCCCAGTTTTAAGGACACACCAAAAAATACCATCCCGAATAAGCCGTAGATAATCGACGGAATACCAGCCAACGTCTCTGTCGTAAACTCAATCACGCGGACAACCTTGCCCGGCTTTGCGTATTCAGTCAGATAAATTGCAGCGCCGATTCCGACAGGTGTCGCGATTAACAGAGTGATTACAACGATATAGAGAGTATTGATTAAGTTTCCAAGAATACCGAATGTCTTATTTATGTAACTCGGAATACTGCTTAAAAAGGTCCAGTTAATAGACGGAATTCCCTTATACGCAACATAGATAATGATTCCTACCAAAATGGCAACAGCCAGAAAAGCGGAAAAATAAATCAAAGCCAACAAGACATAGTCGGAAACCCGCGTTTTCTTTTTGGTTAAACTGGAAGCTGTTTGATTAGTCACGCTGTTCACCGCCTTTTTTCAAAACTGTATTCAAGATAATGTTAATGATAATAATGAACACAAAGAGCACCAGTCCGATGGTAAACAGCACCTGACGATGAGTACCCTCTGAATAGGACATCTCCGAAACGATAGCAGTGGTCAAAAAACGAACGCTGTTAAATGGCGCAGGCAAATTTACGCTGTTTCCTGCAACCATTACAATCGCCATTGCTTCACCGATAGCACGTCCCACACCCAGCACAATCGCAGTGGCGATACCGGATTTTGCCGCTGGAATCGTCACTTTAAAAATCGTCTGTATTTTAGATGCGCCCAGCGCCAAAGAGGAACTGCGGTAATCCTGCGGAACTGCTCTAAGAGAGGTTTCACTCACATTTACCACCGTGGGAAGAATCATAATCGCCAGCACCAGCACTGCGGAAATCAGATTCGCGCCTCCGGTCATCTGATGGG
The DNA here is from genome assembly GCA_944382885.1 of uncultured Clostridia bacterium. GTDB lineage: Bacteria > Bacillota > Clostridia > Oscillospirales > Ruminococcaceae > Massiliimalia. Next base: position 4,332 of record CALWNT010000006.1, read on the forward strand.
TCGGATCATCCTGGAAGATAAACAACTCCAATTTATAAATCAGCGGCTTTAAAATCAAAATACCCAGCAAACCATAAACAACAGAAGGAATACCGGCTAAAAGTTCAACGGCCGGTTTTACCACTGCCGCCACCTTGGGAGAAGCAATTTCGGACAAAAATACTGCCGCTAACAAAGCAATTGGCACACCAATCAAAATTGCTAAAGAAGTACCCACAATAGAAGTCAATACGATAAACAAGATCCCATACTGCGGATTTTCCGCTGTAGGAAGCCACTCTGTTCCAAATAAAATCTCCGCGATCCCTACAGTTTTTAAAGCAGGAACCCCTGAAATAACCATATAAATTGTAATCGCACCAACAGCAATAACGGCACAGAAGGCGCATACTACAAAAATGATATACATCACATGTTCAATAATTGATTTGGATTTCCGATGGGAACGGATGGAGCTTTCTGCTCGATCCTTTACAGGAGTAGAAACAGCCTCCATAAAAAAACCTCCTTATACCCACAAGAACCCTCAAGCAAATTTACTTGAGGGACGTGGGAATGATTTTCAATAATATGTTCAATTCATGTAATTTTTTAGGAAAGTTTTTAATTATTCAACAGTGATCAAGCCACAGTCAGCAACGATTGCCTGGCCTTCAGCAGATAACACAAATTCCAGATAAGCTTTTACCTGTGCTTCCTGTTCATCGATTGTGCCTTTAGTAGCCATTACGAAAGGACGCTGTAAAGCATATGTACCAGCTTTTACATTGTCAACAGTAGGTTCTACACCATCCAGGGACAAAGCTTTTACAGTATCAGTTAAATCCGCTAAAGAAGAATAACCGATTGCACCCGGTGTGGACTGTACAGTGGAAAGAATACCGCCGGTAGAGTTGATTTCCTGTGCATACTGGCACTGATCTTCAATTTCAAGAAGTTCTTCGAATGCACCACGAGTACCGGAGTTGGATTCACGTCCGATTACTACGATCTGCTGATCTGCGCCGCCTACTTCGCTCCAGTTAGTGATCTGGCCGGTGTAAATCTGAACGAGCTGATCTTTTGTCAGATTAGAAACGGTATTGTTGGGATCGGTTACAACTGCGATACCATCTAACGCAATTACGTTTTCTACCAAGCCCTGAGCTTTTTCATCATCGGAAAGCGCACGAGAAGAATCCCCGATATCAGCTGTTCCATCAGCAACCGCTTTAATACCGTCGCCGGAACCTGTATACTGGCCTTCCGCCTGTGCATTAGGATTGTTCTGATTCCAAACTTCGTTCAACGCATTTACTACGTTTTCCATAGAAGTAGAACCATTTAATAAAATGTTGCCGGATACTTCTTCTGTTTGTCCGGCGCTAGAACCGCCCTCTGCTGTAGAAGAATCTCCGTTTCCAGAATCACTGGAACATCCTGCAAACATTGTTACAGACAATGCAGCAGTCAAAAAAATGGCAAGTAATTTTTTCATAATCTCTTTTCCTTTCTCTTTTTGAGTACGGCTATATTGTACCGTGATTTCCGCCTCTCAAAAAGCAAGGTTTCGTATATCTTGCGTAAGTGAAATGTATAAAAAATGTAAAATCCATGTAAAACGTCATTCCCACAGAAAAAACCGAGGTGCTCTTTTTATAAGAGTACCTCGGTTTTTTCTATCTCTATTTCTTTTTTATGCGAAAAGAGCCTGAAGGCCAAAATAGGCCAGAACTAAAATTCCCAGCACAATGCGATACCAACCGAATACTTTGAAGTCATGTTTTTTGATATAACCCATCAGGAATTTAATCACAAGAATGGAAACTACAAAAGCCACTACCATACCGGTCAGCAAAATCAGGATTTCAGTCATGGTAAAATCAATTCCAAACTGAAAAAGCTTTAACAGACTCGCCCCGAACATCACAGGGATCGCCAGGAAAAAAGTAAACTCCGCCGCTACTGTTCTGGATACCCCCAGCAAAAGCGCCCCCACAATAGTCGCTCCAGAACGGGAAGTTCCGGGAAAGATCGCCGCAATCAACTGAAATACGCCAATAAGCAGCGCCAAACGGTAGGTAATTCCATTGAGGCTGTTCACTTTCGCAGGTTTCCCCTTATGCCTGTTTTCGATTACAATAAAGGCGACACCGAATACGATCAGCGCAATGGATACCACCTGATAATTATAAAACCATTTTTCAAAGGTTTCATCAAATAACAGGCCGATCACGGCTGCCGGAACGCAGGCTACCAAAATTTTAAACCACAGCCTTAGAATATCCAATTTGACATAGGATAACACGCCGGAATCAGATAACGGCTTTCTGTTGTCCTTCTTGCCAAAAGGCCAAATCTGTTTCCAGAAGATCACAACTACCGCCAAAATCGCGCCAAGCTGAATCACTACCTGAAACATGTTGTAAAAATCGTCCGAAACATCCAGCGCAACAAATTCGTTGAGCAAAATCATATGCCCGGTGCTGCTGATCGGCAGCCATTCCGTAATTCCTTCTACAATCCCAAAAAGGACTGCTTTCAATAATTCAATCAATTCCATGCTTTACTCCTTTTTCCATTTCCTATTAGGCCGATACAGACTGTTCTGTCAAAGCACCGGCAATCTCTTCCAGCGTTTCCACCACATCTCCCTTTGCGTTGAGCTTTACCATAATGTGAGGTTTGGAAGAAGCGTTCACCATTACCCGGCCGCGAATTGCTTTCTGAAGCTTTTGCGCGACTTCCAGATTCAAATGTTCCGGAATCAGCAGCAGCGCCTTTGCTTTCTGATTGATTTCCCGGAATCCAAATCCCGCCAGCGTATTGCGCAGCAGCGCCACAGAGATCAGCGTTTCCACGCTCTGGGGCACATCTCCAAAACGGTCAAACAGCTCATCCATCAGATCCATTTTATCCTCCTGGGTTTTGACCAAGGCAATCTTCTTATAAATATCCAGTCTTTGCGACAGGTTTTCGATATAGCTTTCCGGAATATGGGCATTCAGCTGTACGTCGATCTGACATTCATAAGACTGCTGCTGAGGAACCTCTCCTTTTTTCTGAGCAATCGCTTCGCTCAAGAGTCTGACATACATATCATATCCTACCGCTTCCATATGCCCGTGCTGCTGACCGCCCAGAACATTTCCAGCGCCCCGGATTTCCAAATCCCGCATCGCAATGCGAAAGCCGGAACCAAAGGTGGTAAATTCCCGGATTGCTTCCAGCCGCTTGGCGGAAATCTCCGACAACACCTTCCCGCGCTGAAAGGTAAAATAGGCAAAGGCTCTCCGGTTGGAACGCCCAACCCTTCCCCGCAGCTGATAAAGCTGGGAAAGCCCCATATAATCCGCATTCTCTATAATCAGGGTATTGCAGTTTTTGACGTCTACTCCGGTTTCAATGATGGTAGTGCAGACCAAAATATCTATTTCCTGTTCCATCAGCTTCCGCCAGATATCCGACAGCTCACTTTCTGACATTTTTCCGTGGGCTACCCCGATATTGGCGTTAGGAATCATATTCCGGATTCGTTCGGCACAGAGGTCAATGGTCTCCACCCGGTTATGAATATAATAGACCTGGCCGTTTCTTCTCAGTTCTTTCCGTATCGCGTCTGCCAGGACAGACGGGTCATGCTCCAGCACATAAGTCTGAACCGGATGGCGGTCCTGAGGCGGCTGTTCGATGGTAGACATATCCCGAATCCCGCTCATAGCCATATTCAGCGTTCGAGGGATCGGCGTCGCAGAAAGGGTGAGCATATCTACTGAGGTAAACATTTCTTTAAATCGCTCTTTATGCGCTACGCCGAAACGCTGCTCCTCATCGATAATCGCAAGTCCCAGATCCTTAAACTCCACATCTTTCTGGACGATCCGATGGGTGCCGATTACGATGTCCACCTCTCCGGTTTTCAGTTTCTTGATGATCTCCCGTATCTGCTTCGGCGTGCGGAAGCGGGACATTAGTTCAATGCGGATGGGATATCCCTCAAACCGCCGCAGGGCATTCTGATAATGCTGCCAAGCCAAAATGGTGGTGGGACAGAGAATCGCGCACTGTTTGGAATCCATCACGCATTTAAACGCCGCGCGGAGCGCCACTTCAGTTTTGCCGAACCCTACATCTCCGCAAAGCAGCCGGTCCATCGGCGCGGTTTTTTCCATATCCCCTTTGATCTCATCAATACAGCGAAGCTGATCGTCGGTTTCCTGATATTCAAAATGATCCTCAAACTCTTTCTGCCAAGGAGTATCCTCAGAAAAAGCATGCCCCTTTATCTGCATCCGTTTGGCGTAAAGGGCAATCAATTCATCTGCCATATCGGCGCAAGCCTTCCGTACCCTGGACTTGGTTTTCTGCCATTCGCCGGAATTGAGCTTGTTGAGCTTGACCCTGCCATCCTCTTTCGGGCCGATGTACTTGGAAACCAGATCCAGCTGAGTGACTGGCACATAAAGGGTATCCGCCCCGGCATACTGAATTTTAATGTAATCTTTGACAATCCCATGGAGATCAATTTTGTGGATTCCCTCAAACACCCCGATCCCGTGGGAGATGTGAACCACAAGATCCCCCGGCGTCAAATCGTCCAGGGAACGGATTTGTTTTCCCTTTTTGTATCGTCCAGTCCTTTTCTGCACGGTATGGCTTTTATTGGTGGAAATCAGGGAAAACTTAATCTCCGGGTACTCAAATCCAGAGGAAATGTTGCCCGCCAGCACAAAAACTTTACGAAAAACAATATTTTTTAAATCTTTTACATATTCTGCGGGAATTCCGGTTTTTTCCAGGTCTTTCGCCAGGTTCTGTGCCGCTTTTTCCGTTCCAGCCAGTACCGCAACGCAATATCCGTTTTCCAGCAGGGGCTGAATATCCTCCTGCAATACCTTCAGTTCCCCGGAAAAATTCGAGGTCTGAATGGGATTGAGGGAAAACATCGCCCGATAAGGGACATCGCTGCTTCCTCTGGCAAACATATCCAAATAAACCGCGTCATATTTCTCACAGCGGTGCTGAAAATAGGAGAATTCCTCACAGTAATGGTCAAGGCCCTTACAGAGCTCCCCTTCTTCAAAAAGAATCTTAATATCTTCCTGATACTGCCAGGAAAAATTGCGAGCCCGCTCTTTCTGCGCCACATATTCACTGACAAACAGCAGGGACTCTTCCTCAGCATAGTAATCCAAAATCGTGGCCGCTCTATCATAAGCCAGCGGCAGATATTTATCCACTGACAAAAGCTCCTCGCCGGATTCCAACCGTTCCACATCCCGAAGCAGTTTGGGAAGGTTCTCTTTCTGCCGTGAATGGCTGATGAGATCCTGAATCCGTCGCGCCAGCTCCTCTGGGCTGTCAAAAAGGCATTCGCTGGCCGGCGTAATCTGCACCTGAGAAACAGGGTCCGTCCTTCGCTGTGTTTCCACATCAAAGTAGGACATCATGTCTACTTCTTCTCCCCAAAATTCAATCCTCACCGGAAAGCTGCTGCTGGGGGGATAAATATCCAAAATACCTCCACGCACGGAAAACTGAGCAATCCCCTCTACCTGCGGCCGGCGGACATAACCAGCCCGCAGCAGACGGGACACCAGATCATCCATGGCATAATTCCCCTCAGAGGATATGGTAAAGGTGCGGGAACTGAGTTCCTTCGGTGGAATGGTATGCTGAAGCAAAGCGTTGATGCTGCACAGACAGACCGGGCATTCTCCTTTCCGAATGCGGGACAGAATCCCCAGACGAATCTGTTCATACTCTCTGGATACAGTCTCTACCTGGCGGAAAGTAAAATCCCGTTCTGGAAACAGGAAGGCAAAGGTCTCCCCTTTTCCTTCCATAATATTGATGTCGTCGCACATCCTTCTGGCAGCAGCTTCCTCCTCAGTCACCACTAAGATCGGATGTCCCAGTTCTTTCGCAGCAGCATAGATAAAATGCGCTTTGTGAACATCAGACAGCCCTACCATTAAGACAGGGGTATTATGGATACCAATTTGCTGTGTCATCTGCACAAACTGCGGCAAATGCTGCGCCGCTTTTTGATACAGCTTCAAAACCGTTCACCTCCAAAACAGCACAAAAGGGCCGGTTTTGCAATCCGGCCGATCATTACTCAGGAATTATATAGGTTCATCGCTTTGTCGGTCTGCCCATTTACCATCAGAGCAGCAATTTCAGGACAATGCTCCAGAGCCTGATCCAACGCTTTCTTTTCCGATTCCGAAAAACGGCCCAGCACCCAGTCCGCCAAATCATAATCAGGATGAGGTTTTTTCCCCACGCCAATCTTCACTCTGGGAAAAGTCTCTCCACCGGCCATCAGAATGATATTTTTGATGCCGTTGTGTCCACCGTCTGAACCTTTTCTTCGAATCCGTAAAAAAGACGGTTCCAAAGAGATATCGTCATAGAACACGATCACCCGCTCTAACGGCACTTTATAAAAACGCATCGCCGCGGCTACCGCCTCTCCGCTGAGGTTCATGTAGGTAAGAGGCTTCATCAGCAGGCATTTCTTGCCGCCGACTTCTGCTTGAGCGGTCAGCGCTTTAAATTTGACCCGATCCACCGATACGCCGCAATTCTCTGCGATTTTGTCCAGAGCCATAAACCCCGCATTGTGCCGGGTATTTTCGTATTTTTTATCCGGATTTCCCAGGCCTACAATCAGATATTCTATGCCAGAACTAGACCCTCTCGAAAATAATCCCATTTGTATAACTCCTATTTTAAATTACTATTCGCAAATTTTTCAACAAGAAAATCCCTCATCGCCGCCAATCAGGGGATATGAAGGAGAAAAAGGGCGAATCCTGTAAAGCTGCCGAATCACTTCGTTTTGGTAGAATCATGCTGTTCGATCTCTTTTACGGCAAGAAGCGGATTCCCCTTCCAATATATTGAAAACAAATTTATACTACCACGTTTTAAAATGGGTGTCAAAGGAAAATTGTCGAAATTACGTAAAATATTATTGAATTTTCTGGTCCGTCATGGTAAAATCTTATCGTTAACGGGCAGCGTGATGCTTTTATTCCCACTATATTTCTTACAGAAAGGAGAGTTGTTTTGAATCGTTCTATGTGCAAGCGCCTTGTCATGATGGTCATAGGCGTGATTCTAATGGGGCTTGGAATTGCTCTTCTTTCTCAGTCACGGTTTGGGGCGGATTCCTTTTCCTGTTTTAATTTTGGCATTTCTTCTCTTACTCCCCTGCCTTTTTATGCCTGTTACTGGATCTCCAGCATCATTTTGCTGATACCGGGTCTGCTCTTTGCACGGCATTTAATCCATTTGGGCACTTTACTGAGTTTTTTCTGTACGGGACTCACGGCTCAATTTTTTATTAACTGCTTTCGAAAAGGTTTTGGCAAAATTCATATCCTGCCCATGCGCATCACCTTATTATGTGCCGGGATTATCGTATTCGCTCTGGCGGCGTCCTTGTTCTTTTCTTCCAATTTAGGGCTTACTCCTTACGATATCATGGGTTTTGTGCTCACACAAAAAATAAAAATCGCCTATTTCTGGTGCAGATTGGGATTTGACGCTTTGTTTGCCTTGACCGGCTTTCTCTTTGGCGCTAGAATCGGCATCGGGACGCTGATTACCGCCTTGTTTTTACAGCCGCTCATCGGTGTTTTTAACCGATATATTTCCATTCCGATTTTAGAACAGTCCCTCTTTGAATCTTAAAGCTTTCTTTGGGAAGGTACCCTTTCCTGGAGAAAGCTTTTCTTTTCGAGAATCAATGGCACTACAATCCTATTTCCTTGCTATTCCTGATATTCATAAGAATGTGCTGGACTTTTTCTTAAAAAACCGATATAATGAAAAGCAAGCCTTGTACCTCCGAACAGGGCAATTCTCTTTGGGAGGCGCCAATATGAATTTTGCCAAAAAAATCACAGCATTTTTATTGACCGCCATGCTGTGTATCAGTCTCACTTCCTGCGGTGACGACGGCGTTGCAGCGGAATTTGACGGACAGGAGATTCCGGCGGGCGTATATATTTTACAGCAGGTGATGGCTTTAAATGAAGCTCAGCAAAGTGAAAACTATGATTCCAGCTTAGAAGATATTTGGGATAACACCATTGAAGATAAATCTCTGGAAGAATGGGTCAACGAAAAGGCATTGGAGTACTTAAAAAATTATGTCGCAGTGGAGCAATGGTTTGACGAAGAAGGCTTAACCCTGTCAGAAGAAGATCTGGAAAGCATCGATTATACGGTAGAAAGTACTTGGCCCAACTATGAAGACAGCTATAATGATATCGGGATTGCCGAATCTTCTTATGAGCTCTATCAGACCAACCAGTATAAATATAATCTGCTGTTCCAAAAATATTACGGGGAAGATGGGACAGAACCCATCACTGACGATGATTTGATGGAATATTATCAGACTGATTTTGCACAATTTCAGATGATCAGTTTTTCCACTTTAGATCCTTCCACCTATGAGGCAATGGATGATGCCGAAAAGGAGGAAGTAAAAGAAAAAGCAGAAAGCTACCTCCAGCGCGCACAGGACGGAGAAGACATGGTAACACTGATCAACGAACGAGCTAAAGAATATGCAGAAGAACGCGGTCAGGAGGAACCGGAAATCGATGAAACACAGACCTATGTCCGCACCATCAAAAAAGACACCAGCAGCTATTATGTATCTGACGATGTCAGAGATGCGATTTTCTCCCAGGCAGAAATCGGAGAACCTATCCTCTTAAGTGATGACAACGGGTATTATGTCATAAAACGCCAGGAAGTTTCTCCCACAGAAGATGATTTCGAAGAATTAAAAGAATCTCTCCTTTATGATCTGAAAGGTGAGGATTTCCAGGACATTGTCACCCAAAGAGGGAAAGAAGTTTCTGTAAGCTTACATGATGATTCTATCAAGGATTATAAAGCGACTAAACTTTCCAAACTATTTGAGACAAATTAAACAAAGCCCCGGCTGAAATTCAGCCGGGGCTTTGTCTGCCAAGCAAATTCCATATTGATTTTTGTCTCCTGTAAAAGCTGTTACTTTCTCTGTATATTCCCGTAGGATTTTCAAAAGCTAAACTGGAAGTTTCGTTTTCTGACAGCAGGATTCTGCTATCCAGAGACCTTCCTCAATCTTGCTTTGGGAGGAAATCATGAAACCCCTTATTCTATTGGAGCATATTACGAAATATTATTCGTCCGGAGAAAATCAGGTAACAGCACTCAATGACATCTCTCTGGAAATTTTCCCGGGAGAACTAATCAGTATTATTGGCAGTTCTGGTTCCGGCAAGTCCACACTGATGAATATTTTAGGCTGTCTTGATCTTCCCAGCGAAGGCAGCTATTTTCTCGACGGCATCAATCCCAATCGCCTATCCGATAAAGAACTCTCCAAAATCCGAAATCAAAAAATTGGATTTATTTTTCAAAGCTTCAATTTAATCCCTAGTCTCACCGCAATCGAAAACGTAGAATTACAGCTGGCTTATGGAGGAATCGAGAAAAAACGCCGGCACAGCTTGGCGCTCTCCGCCTTGCAGCGCGTCGGCCTTTCCGACCGAGTCAAACACCGTCCTAACCAAATGTCCGGCGGGCAGCAGCAGCGGGTGGCAATCGCCAGAGCCATCGCCGCATCCCCTCCTATTCTGTTTGCGGATGAACCCACTGGAAATCTTGACAGCCGTTCCAGTGAAGAGATTATGAGAATTTTAAAAGGTTTGAACCGGGAGGGGCGTACCATTGTCATCATCACTCATGATCCTCAAATCGCGGCTCAAACCCAAAAACGCATCTGCATTCAGGATGGAAAGATTATCAGCGAAACCGACTGACTTAAACGTCAGACCCCCTTGCCAAAAAACAGCGGCCAAAAGGCAATAAATGCCCTCTGACCGCTGTTTTATCCTACAGAAATATTAGGATCAATATCCCAGTTTTCCTTCCAGAGAATCGTCATGCTCAATAAATTCCGTCACCGGGATGATCCGATAATCATCCAAGTTATCACGAACAATCACTTCTTGAATGCCCGCGTTAATAATCAAGCGCTTGCACATAGCGCAGGGATTGGTTCCCGGCACCAGCTCTTTTGTCTTATAGTCCACGCAGACCAGATAAAGGGTCGCGCCGATCATCTCATTCCGAGGTGCCGAGATAATGGCATTCATCTCCGCATGTACAGAACGGCAAAGCTCATACCGTTCTCCTCTGGGAATCTGAAGCTTTTCTCTGGTGCAAAAGCCGAGATCCGTACAGTTTTTCCGGCCTCTGGGTGCGCCTACATACCCGGTAGAAATAATTTCATCGTTTTTTACGATAATCGCACCAAAGTTTCTGCGAATACAGGTACAGCGCTCAGATACTGTCTGGGCAATATCCAAATAATAGTTGATTTTATCTCGTCTATCCATTTCTTTCCCCGCTTTCCTGTTATTTTCTACATTATACTATATTACTCTATTTTTGTAAACCTCATTTTCTTCCCAATTTCCTGATTGTATGGTACAATAAATACTGTAAGCTTCGCAAACAGTATTTATCAGGGAGTTTTGTTTAGAGGTTCGCAGAACCTCTATTTGACTTTCGTCAAAACACAAAACATCCCGGTCTGTGTAAAACAATGATTGTAGTGCCATAAATACTGTAAGCTTCGCAAACAGTATTTATCAGGGAGTTTTGTTTAGAGGTTCGCAAAACCTGCATTATTTTCGATCTGCCAAAATGATTTTAAAAGGAAATTCTAGGAGTTTAATACATATGGACAATCTTTGTAATAGTTCCGTCATTCGTGATCTCTTCGAGCGTCATCATTTTCAATTTTCCAAAACACTGGGTCAAAACTTTTTAATCAACCCCAGCGTTTGCCCCCGTATTGCAGAGGACGGTATCCGCAGTCCCGATTACGGTGTCATTGAAATCGGCACTGGAATCGGCGTGCTGACCAACGAATTGGCCAAGCGGGCAAAAAAGGTAGTGGCAATCGAAATCGACGACCGCTTGCTACCTATTTTGCAGGAAACCCTGGCGGAGTACAACAATGTAAAAATCATAAACGCCGATGTCATGAAAGTAGACCTAAAAAAATTGATCGGTGAAGAATTTCCCGGCATGGAGGTATGTGTCTGCGCGAATCTTCCCTACTACATCACCTCCCCTATTATCATGACATTGCTGGAACAGCGCCTCCCTATCCGTTCGATCACCGTGATGGTACAAAAAGAGGCCGCTGTAAGGCTCTGCGCCCAGCCAGGCAGCCGGGAGTGCGGCGCGGTTACCTTTGCCGTACGCTATTACAGCGAGCCAAAGCAGCTCTTTCCGGTTTCCAGAGGCAGCTTTCTGCCGGCGCCCAATGTGGATTCAGCCGTCATTCGTCTGGAAATCAAAAACCGGGAGGAAGCCCCCTACGCACATGAAGCCTTTCTCTTTAGTCTGGTAAAAGCCGCCTTTTCCCAGCGAAGGAAAACGCTGGCCAATCCTGTTTCCGGCGCTTTGGGAATTCCGAAAGCCAAAATCGTTGAAGCCCTTTCCCAAACCGGGCTGAAACCTTCCGCACGTGCGGAAGAAATTACCTTTGAGCAATGGCTCTCCTTTGCAGAGAACCTTTGGCGGCTAAAGGAGAACTGATATGGAGCCGATTGGAATTTATATTCACGTTCCGTTCTGTGGGCAAAAATGTCCTTACTGCGATTTTTATTCCCTCCCTGCCTCTGAAGAGACCAAAAGCAGCTATGTCCACGCCCTGCTCTCGGATTTGGAACGCTATCGAAACCGGGGACTCATAGGGGATACCCTTTATTTTGGCGGAGGCACCCCTTCTTTGCTCTCTGTGGATCAGCTTGCCCAATTGGTCGACAGGGTTAGGGAGATTTTTTCTCTGTCGGGAGAAATTACGCTGGAAGCAAATCCAGGCACTGTCGATTTTACTCAACTCAAAGCGCTCCGCCGTGCTGGCTTTAACCGGATATCCTTTGGGATGCAGTCCGCCGTGGAGCAAGAACTGGCCCTTCTTGGCAGGAGTCATACTCCTGAGCAGGTAAAACAGGTCATCTTTTGGGCAAAAGAAGTCGGTTTTGGCAATATTTCTGTAGACCTGATGCTGGGAATTCCCTTACAGACAAAGGAAAGCTGTCTTGCTACCCTTTCGTTTGTAGAGCGTTTGCAGGTACAGCATGTTTCGGCTTATTTGCTGAAAATCGAACCCAGAACCCCCTTTTACACCAAGAAGATTGATCGGCTGCTCCCCGACGAGGACACCGTCTGCGATCTCTATCTTCTCACCTGCAAAACGCTGGAACAGATGGGGCTGTATCAATATGAAATTTCCAACTTTTCCCGTCCAGGCAAAGAAAGCCGGCATAATCTGAAATACTGGCAGGGGACTCCTTATCTTGGGTTTGGACCTTCCGCCCATTCTTTTGACGGGAGAAAACGTTTTTTCTATTCCCGCAGTCTTTCTGATTATCTCGCCCATCCGGGAGAACATGCCAAAATAGAAGAGGAAACCGTGGACCCGCTGGAAGAATATGTCTTACTGGGACTACGGCTGACCCAAGGGATTTCTCTCAACTTCTTAAAAGCGCAGTTTCATCTGGAGCCGGAACGATTGCTTCAATGGGCAAAGCCGTATCTCCAGCAGAATCTGATGAAAGTTCAGGAAGACCGTCTTTTCTGCACGCCGGAAGGCTTCCTGCTGTCCAATATGATCATTTCCTCCCTGCTTTCCCGATTGGAGCAGCCCTGAGCGTTCCTCAGGCGATTTTTCTCAAAACGCCTTTCTAAAAACCGTGCCCGCCTGTGGAATTGGATTCCGCAGGCGGGCGTTTTCTGTTTGGGCTTATTTTTAATTTTTAGGAATTGCAGCTTACTGTTCCCTCTTTGGCATCTATTGTTACAATCGCACCGGATTTTAAAATTTTGGTAGCATACTTCGCATCTACAATTACGGGAATATCCATCGCAAGACCGGCAATCGCCGCATGAGAATTCAGTCCTTCCTGTTCGGTGATAACTCCGGCAGCGGTCTTCAAAAGTTCCATTAGGCGATTACTGGTTTTGGGAATAACTAAAATATCCCCATCCTTAAAGTTTTCCAACGCCTCTTCTTCTGTATCACAAACGCACAATCTGGCACAGGCTTTGCCCTCAGTCACACCTGTTCCGCTTACTAAAATATGTCCTACCACATGCACTTTCATCATATTGGTGGTTCCGGAAATTCCCAAAGGCACTCCCGCCGTAATGACCACCAAATCTCCGCTGGATACAAGTCCGGCCTTTTCTGCGCTGTCTACCGCATGATCAAACAGGTCGTCAGCCGTTTTCTCTTCCTGAATCAGCAGCGGACAGACACCCCAAGACAGATTCAGCTGCCGGTAGACATTTTCCTGTGTCGTACAGCCGATAATCGGGTATTTGGGACGGAATTTTGAAATCATTCTTGCCGTTTTTCCTGACTTTGTCACCGTGACGATGGCAGTCGCCCCCAGGTCGTGGGCAGTGGTACAGGTGGCATGGGAAATGGCATTGGTAACGTCAAAGGCAATTTTATGGTTTCTCTGATTAAACCGTTTGACATAATCGATATCATGCTCTGTCCGCACCGCAATCTTTACCATTGTTTGAAGCGCTTCTACCGGATACAGACCAGCCGCTGTTTCCCCAGAAAGCATAATCGCGCTGGTGCCGTCATAAATCGCGTTGGCAACGTCTGTAGATTCCGCTCTGGTTGGGCGAGGATTTTTAATCATGGAATCCAGCATCTGTGTTGCGGTAATTACCCGTTTTCCGGCATTATACGCCTTGTGGATAATTACCTTCTGCAATACCGGAACTTCTTCCAGAGGGATTTCTACCCCCATATCTCCTCTTGCTACCATAATGCCATCCGCTACACGGATAATATCATCAATATTGTCCACGCCTTCTGCGTTTTCTATTTTGGCGATAATATCTATGCTGTGGCAGTCATACTCGTCCAGCAGCTTCCGCACTTCCAGAATATCATCGGCGCTGCGGGTAAAGGAAGCCGCAATAAAGTCAAATCCATTTTCAATCCCAAAAATAATATCCGAACGATCCTTCTCACTGATAAAAGGCATAGAAAGAAAGGTGCCCGGCACATTGATTCCTTTCTGATTGGAAAGAACACCGCTGTTTAATACATTACAGATGATGTCTGTATCTGTAACATTCATTACAGACATTTCAATCAAGCCGTCATCGATCAGTACTCTGGCTCCCGGCTTAATATCCTTCGGCAGATCTTTATAGGTAATAGAGACTATTCTTTCGTTTCCCTCTACCTCATTGGTAGTAAGGGTAAAGATATCCCCCTTTTTCAGTTCTACTTTACCCTCTTTAAAGGTTTTAATCCGAATTTCCGGCCCTTTCGTATCCAAAATCGTGGCAATCGGAAGTTGTAATTCCTTCCGCAATTTTACCAGCATATCCAGTTTCTTTTTATGGGATGCATGGTCCGCATGAGAAAAGTTGAAACGTGCCGCATCCATCCCCTCCAGCATCAGTTTCTTTAGAATCTGCTCATCATCGTTGGCAGGTCCCATCGTACAGATAATTTTCGTCTTTCTCACAAAACCACACCTTTCTTTTTTGTTCCTGCTAATCCATTTATTTTCATTCGGCAAAAATCAGGACGTTTGTCCACCCGAATATGCCTGTTTCTAGACGAAATTCAAAATTTCGCCATTATTATTATACTACATTTTTCTTTTCCTGTCAGCAAGCAGGATGTGTAAAATTTCTGTAAAACCAAAGCCTTTTTTCGGTATCTTGCATTTCAAAATAGAGGATGGTATAATAACAACGGCAAACGTTGTAAGCCGTTGTTATCAGGGAGTTTTCTTGTCGGCCGTAAACTCTGGCCGGCATTTTGCCCAAAGGGAAAAACGAAAACATCCCGGCTGTGCAAATGTCTTTATCGATATGGGATTATAACCTCTATGGTACCTGAAATCAAAAATTTCGACCATAACGAGAATAAATCTGCGGCGGCAAACGTTGTAAGCCGTTGTTATCAGGGAGTTTTCTTGCCGGCCGTAAACTCTGGCTGGCATTTTGCCCAAAGGGCAAAAAACGAAAACATCCCGGCTGTACAAATGCAAATATTTTTATAAATATGGGATTATAAACGCCATAAGCTTCGCAAATAGCGTTATTAGGAAGTTTGTGCACAGCAAAATCACAGAATATCCCATGGTAAAAAGCACGGCAGATTTTGCCAGCAGACAGCCCAAGGGTCTGCGGCAAATTCAAAATAATGCGCTGCAAGGACGGCGAACAGGATAGCCGTCTTCAAATAATTATTTTTCAAAAGACCGATATCAAAAATCAATGAAACATAGATAGAAACGGTGGTTAAAAGAATGGCAAAACAAAAGAAAATGGTAGAGGCTATCACCTCTATGGATGAAGATTTCGCAAAATGGTACACCGATGTGGTAAAAAAAGCGGAACTGACAGATTACTCCAGCGTAAAAGGATGCATGATTATCCGCCCTTACGGCTACGCGATCTGGGAAAATATCCAGAAGGATCTGGATGAACGCTTTAAGAAAACAGGTCATGAAAATGTCTACATGCCCTTGTTGATTCCGGAAAGCCTCCTGCAGAAGGAAAAAGATCACGTAGAAGGCTTTGCTCCGGAAGTGGCCTGAGTTACTCAAGGTGGCGATGACAAGCTGACAGAACGTTTGGCAATCCGTCCCACTTCAGAAGTTCTGTTCTGTGAACATTATCAAAAAATCATCAATTCTTACCGGGATCTTCCGAAACTCTACAATCAGTGGTGCAATGTCATGCGGTGGGAAAAAACAACCCGTCCTTTCCTGCGTTCTTCCGAATTTTTATGGCAGGAAGGCCACACCATGCACGAAACCGCAGAGGATGCAATGGAAGAAACCATGCGCATGCTTCATGTTTATGCCGATTTTTATCGGGAGACTTTGGCGATCCCTGCTATCATCGGACAGAAAACGGAAAAAGAAAAATTTGCGGGAGCCAAAGCAACCTATACCATTGAGCCTATGATGCACAACGGCGTCGCCCTCCAGGGAGGAACCTCCCACTATTTCGGAGACGGCTTCACCAAAAGCTTCGGCATTACCTTTACCGGCAGAGACAACACCCTCCAGTACCCCCATCAGACTTCCTGGGGCGTGTCTACCCGTATGATCGGGGCGATCATTATGGTACACGGTGACGACAACGGTTTGGTTCTTCCTCCGAAAATTGCGCCGATCCAGCTGGCGATTATTCCCATCGCCCAGCATAAAGAAGGGGTTTTGGAAAAAGCCCGTGCTCTTTATGACACGCTTTCCAGCCAATTCAGGGTAAAATTGGACGACTCCGACAATTCTCCCGGCTGGAAATTTGCCCAGTATGAAATGAAAGGGGTTCCGCTTCGTCTTGAGATCGGCCCCAAGGACATCGAAAACAATCAGTGTGTATTGGTGCGCCGAGACAATCGGGAAAAGACTGTCGTCTCTTTAGACCAGCTCTCCACTGAAATTCCCAAACAGTTAGAAGCTGTCCATAACGCTTTGTATGAAAAGGCACTGGAAAATCTGAAGGAAAAGACCCATACGGCTCATACCTATGAGGAGTTTTTGGATATTGCCAAAAATCAGCCTGGTTTTATCAAATCCATGTGGTGCGGCGATGTAGCTTGTGAAGATAAAATCAAAGAGGACACCGGTGGGGTCAAATCCCGCTGCATCCCCTTCGAAGAAGAACATATTTCCGACGTTTGCCCAGTCTGCGGCAGACCTGCCAAGCATCAGGTTTATTGGGGCAGACAATATTAAGATGATCTTCTTCACAGAAATACGAAATCAATATTGCCAAAACGGCGGTACAGCTTTCTTGCTGTACCGCCGTTTTCTATCAAAAGATTCAGAAAACCCTTACCGAAACAATTTACTTGAGCTTTTCCTCTAAAGCCAAAACTACCTCTCGATCAATCTCCCGTTTTTTGAAATAGTATTTCTTATCTTCTTCCGTAATTTTTCGAATCACCTGGCAGGGATTCCCGGCCGCAAAGGACCAGTCCGGAATATCTTTTGTCACAA
>CALWNT010000007.1 GCA_944382885.1 uncultured Clostridia bacterium
TCAATTTTGCTCGCCCAAAATTGAGGAAAAGGGCGCCGCTCAGTCGCCGCGGGGGCTCTCTGCGGGTCTTTAAAGTGTTCTCCTAACCATATCAACAAGGAAAAATTCAGTCTATCGCTCGGGCTGGCGGTTGTTTTAGCAGGAACTGATATTTTCCACTGTGCCTTGATAGGAGCAAACTTTTTAGACCCGTACAGCCACCCCGGCGAGGGGCACGTTTTTGCTTCCTTTTGACGTGGATCAAAAGGAAGTCGGGGTGCCGGGGTGAAACGCCCGGTAAACTAATTGATAAAACAAATTTTGTTCTATCATAAAGGCTGTGGGGGTCGGTACCCCCACATAAAAAGATAAATTTCTGTTTTCTATTGGAAACGCTCATACAAAATTACTAAAAACAAAAGAAAACAAAAGATAGAAAGCGATTTTTTGAAAATAACGAAAAAAACAAGAGATAAATTGCGATAATCATAAAATATCGGAAAAATTTATGGGTTTATTGTGATAGCAATTTAATATGATAAAGTATATAATAAATATACTTTATTGACAACACAGCCAGAAATGAGAAGAGAGGTTTCTCTATTCTGGAATCAATTGAGATTTTTATTCTGGAGGATTATTTATGAAGAAATTATTAGCTGCCTTGCTGGCGTCTGCTCTGGCGTTGACGATGTTTGCCGGATGTGCTGAATCAGGACAGGGTGCGTCTTCCGGTTCTGACAGCAACAAATTATATGATTTTGTAACTTTGGATGAATCCCTGGCAGATGAACTTTACGGTATTGCTGTGAAAAAAGGAAATGAAGCGTTGCGTGACGAGATTCAGAACGCTTTAAATGAAGCGATTGAAGACGGTTCTGCCGCTGAAATAGCGGAAAAATGGTTTGGAAAGGATACCATCTATCAGCCGGAAACCCCGACTGTCACTCCTGATCCCAATGCGAAAAGTGATAAAGATACCATTGTTTTAGGCTGTGACGTGCACTTTGCACCAATGGGCTTTATGGACGGCGACGATGTTGTTGGTTTTGATATTGATTTAGCAAAACTGGTTATTGAAGAAAAGATGGGGAAAAAATTGGTGGTACAGCCAATTACTTGGGCGAATAAGGAAGCGGAGCTGAATGCAGATAAAGTAGACGTGCTCTGGAACGGACTCACGATTACAGATCAGCGTTTGGCTGAGATGGCTTTTACTGATGCTTATATGGAAAACCGTCAGGTTATTGTTGTGCCGAAAGATTCTGATATTAAATCAGCGGCAGATTTAAACGGTAAAAATATTGCCATGCAGAAACAGTCCACTGCGGTAGATGCCTATAATGAGGCGGGGATTTCTGCTAACGTTACCGAACTTGCCGATAATGTTGCGTGTTTGACCGAGCTCAAGCAGGGCAGACAGGATGCGGTCATTATGGACTCTGTAGTGGCGGATTATTACCTCTCCTTAGAGGAGTAAAGTATAGCTTTTCATAGAAAAGTAGTTTTGTAACATAGCGGATGGATATACGGTCTTACGAATCGGGCGGCAGGAAAAAACCTGCCGCCCTCTTTTGTCGGTCTGGTTGAGGAAGGTCATAAACAGAAATTTATCTTACAGAACCAAGTTGGCTCTGCACCTAGCTTATGGGAGCACCGGCTCCCAAACCCCGACCTACTTTTGAGCAACTCAACTTCGTTGACTATCAAAGTAGGCTGCGTGCGGGGCGGCTCCCTGCATAGCATTCTTCTTTCGCTAAAAAGAAGTTGTAAAGAAATTTGTTTTATTAAAAAAGAAAAAGAGCAGTATGCTAAAAGCATACTGCTGCGCCTGTCAAATTGACAGGCTTTAGAAAATAAGGACGGGAATTACAGGATAATTGTAATGTTCCAGAGGTTTGGGGATGGAACATACATTCAACAGAGTATCGTTCTCACATCATCTGTTACATTTACCTGTGTTTCTATTTTACCATTGTCAAACTAAAATGGGTAATGTATAATTTATATGACGGGTATATATTTTGGAAAATCCAGGGGAATTAGGATAAAAAAGGACGAAGAAAGAGGTGTAATATGAATCTGCTGCATTTGCGTTATGTACTGGAGGTACAAAAAACCAGTTCGATTACCAAGGCGGCGAAGAATCTTTTTATGGGTCAGCCGAATTTGAGCAAGGCCATTAAAGAGCTGGAAAAAGAAATCGGGATTACAATATTTAAGAGGACGGCCAAAGGTGTCGAGCCGACAAGACAGGGTGCGGAATTTTTAAGTTATGCGAACACTATTATTTCTCAGGTAGATGAGCTGGAATCCCTGTATAAACCTCAGGGAAAGCGGTCGATTCAGCTGAATGTTTCTGCCCCAAGAGCCAGCTACTTGTCTGTGGCGGTAACTGATTTTATCAATGGACTGAACAGGGAACAGGAACTGGAAATCCGCTTTAAGGAAACCGGCACGATGACGGCGCTTAACGACGTATCAATTGGAGATGCGGATATTGGAATTATCCGGTATCCGACCATTTATGAAGATTATTTTTTAGGACTGCTGGAAGAGAGGAGACTGACATGCGAGCCACTTCATGTTTTTAATATGGGGCTTTTGATGTCGAAGGATCATCCCTTGGCTGAATATAAAGAGGTGCCTTACCATGAACTGAGCGCCTATATTCAATTGGTGCATGGGGATTTTCAGGAACCGCCGATGTCCGCCTCTCATATCAAAAAGGGAGTGGAGACCAATCAGGCCTCCCGAAAAATCTATGTATACGACAGAGGCAGTCAGATGGATATCTTGCAGCGGGTAAAGGATACCTATATGTGGGTTTCGGTCATTCCGCAGAGCATTTTGAAGCGGGACGGCTTGGTATATCGCTCCTGTGTTCCGGCAGGGATGGAGAATAAGGATGTTGTGATTTATCCCAAGAAAAAGCCGCTGAAAAAATACAGCCGGCAGCTGCTGGCATTTTTAAAAGAATACTGCCGGAAAGAACTGCTGGTGGAGTCAGATGAATTAAAATAGCAGGCTGCCATATCTGCGGTTTGCACAAGATGTTGTGATAGAAATGACAAAACGATATCCTTTCCATATCAGAATTTTTCGTATGGAAAGGATATCGTTTCGCATGAGTATCGGCAGCTTGGCAAGGATAAAGAAAGGCCTGTTAGAATAGAAAGAAGGGGAAATTTGATTTATCCAAATGTAAGAAAGGGAATCTTTTTAGAACGTCCCAACCGCTTTATCGCCAGAGTGGAGGCAGCGGGAGAAGAACTGATTTGCCATGTGAAAAATACCGGCAGGTGCCGGGAGCTGCTGCTTCCGGGGGCGGAGGTCTTTCTGTCCCAAAGCGACAATCCCAACAGAAAAACGAAATACGATTTGATTGGGGTAAAGAAGGGAGAACTCTTAATCAATATGGACTCTCAGGCACCTAACCAAATGGTCGAGGAATGGCTGAAAAGTCAAAACTGGATTCCGGGAATTACCCAGTTTCGCAGGGAAGTAGTCTACGGAGCTTCCCGCTTTGATTTTTATCTGGAACGCGAGAACGGAGCCAGGGGATTTTTGGAGGTCAAGGGTGTGACGCTGGAGGAAGACGGCGTGGTGAAATTCCCGGATGCGCCTACCGTTAGAGGCATCAAGCACATCCGGGAACTCTGCAAAGCGGTCAGAGAAGGGTATGAGGGTTATCTTTTGTTTGCCATCCAGATGGAGCGGGCAGCTTATTTTACGCCGAATACCGCGGCTCAGCCAGAATTTTTAGAGGTATTGAAAGAGGCAAAAGAACAGGGAGTTGTCCTTTTGGCCTTTGATTCTTCTGTAAACATAGACCGTATTTCTTTGCGGGATCCCGTTGAAATTCGTCTGTAACGCCAGTTGTCCTGAAATTTGAGAATATGCTATACTGAATTCAGAAAGCTGTAGGAGGAAGTATATGACATATCGAGCTTTGGTGCTGGATATTGACGGCACCTTAACCAATCGGGAAAAGAAAATTACGCCTCGCACCAGAGAGGCGGTCAGAAGTCTTCAAAAACGCGGGATTCCCATTGTATTGGCTTCCGGAAGGCCGACAGCAGGAGTAATGCCCCTGGCGGAGGAACTTTCTATGAAGCAGTATGGGGGATATGTTCTGGCGTTTAACGGAGCGAAACTAATCGACTGCAAAACAGGGGAGACCCTGTTCGAGAGGACGCTTCCTCCGGAAAAGATACCGCAGATTGCCTCTTTTGCCAAGAGAAACGGAGCGGTTCTTCTCTCTTATGAAAATGATAATACCGTGATTACAGAAGAGCCTGAAAACCAGTATGTCCAGATGGAAGGAAAGCTCAACAGAATACCGATCCGTAAGATAGACGATTTGGTTTCCTATCTGACTTTTCCGGCAGTAAAATGTTTGCTGGTAGGGGACGGAGAACGGATGGCGCGTCTGGAGGAATTGGCCAAGAAAGAAATTGGGGAGGGATTGAGTATCTACCGCTCAGAACCCTATTTCTTGGAAATGATGCCTCAGGGAGTCGACAAAGCATCTGCTTTGAAAGAACTGATTGCCAGACTGGGAATTGCCCGGGAGGAACTGGTTGCCTGCGGAGACGGATTTAACGACCTTTCTATGATTCGTTTTGCAGGGCTTGGCGTAGCAATGGCTAATGCCCAAGATGTGGTAAAACAGGCGGCGGACGCGATTACCGCTTCCAATGAAGAGGATGGCGTCGCATTGGCAATTCAGCGCTTTTTTTGATACGATACTGCCTTTCAGACGGTGAAATAGGTTTGACTCAGGGGGCACGGCCGGGATTTGGAAAAACTTTCTTCACACAAAGTTTTCGTTGGAGACTTCTTTTCCCTATTAAAATCTGCTAACATAGGAAAGAAAACGGAAAATGGATGAATTGGAGTTTGAAAACAATTCTTACAGTTGTTGGGACAGCGGTCAACTCGTGATAAGAGAAATGCCGCTGGTTTTTCCTTTGTGGGTTCTCGGAATCTTTTTCACAGTTTGGAGGTTTGGAGTTGGAATTTTTTTATCAGATCAGCGGCGGACAGTTGATTCTTACGATTCCGGGCGGCGTTGCGCTGGGCGTGTTGTGCTATCTTTTCTGTTATTTTTGGAAGATGAGAAAATTTTCCTTTTTCAAAAAGCTTGGGTATGCCCTTTTATTGATCTATTTAGGCGCCTTGCTTTCTTTGACCATCCCGATCCTTCTCCCATCGGGGATTCATTTGAGCATGGAATCCTTTGACCACAGTGTACGCAGCATCATTTGGAAACCCTTCGAAGCCAGTTTGGAAATTTACCGAAACTGTCGGCAGATCGGGAATATGGATGTCTTTTTCCGGTTGATTGGCGGAAATTTTATTTTGTTAATGCCGCTGGGCTTTTTGCTGCCGTTACTTTATCCCAGGCTGACTTTTCTAAAGGGAGCGGTATTCGGTATATTCGCTTCCGCCTTTATTGAAACCGTACAGTTTATAGGAGGTGTGCTGTATGGCGCACCGATCCGTACCGTGGAGATTGACGATGTGCTGCTAAACTCTGCGGGTTATCTTTTGGCACTAGCGGTGGCGTGTATCGCAAGACGGCTGTTTCCTTTCGGGGAAAAATCATAGCCTTATTTGGAATAGCAAAAGCGTTTCCTTTTTTCGCATGAAGCAGAGAGGAAACGCTTTTTTCGGTGTGTAATTTATAAAGCAGAAAGAATCACAGCTTTGAAACGATATGTTCCCAGACACAGTCGAGAATCTCCTGTGGTCGGTCTTCCTGAGCATTGATTGCCACAACGGCATCTTCTTTTGGCAGCACAATACAGAACTGGGAATGAGCGCCGTCAGCTCGGAAACTGCCTTCCTCATGACACATCCAGAACTGATAGCCGTATCCGCAGCTTCCGTCTTTGCTGGAATTGACCTGGTTTGTTTCAATTTGTTTACGGGTAGCTTCTTTGACCCATTCAGCTGGCAGAAGCTGTTTTCCCTCCCAGCTGCCGCGATTGAGATAGAGCTGCCCGAATTTAATAAGATCGGTGGTACGAAGCCTTAAACCCGCGCCGCCAAAAGTAATTCCCATAGGACAGTCGTACCAGTATGGGTCCGGAATCCCTAACGGGCGAAACAGACGGGGAATGAGATAATCCCGCAATTTTTCTCCGGTGATTCTCTGCAAGATGGCGGAAAGCAGATAACTGCATCCGCTGTCATAAACAAACACCTGCCCGGGCATTCGCTTGAGGGGAACAGACAGATAATATTTGACCCAATCCTTTTGAGTCAGCTTGCTTCGTTCTTCCAGCAAAAGGAGAGAGTGCTCGTGACCGGAAGCCATGATGAGCAGGTCACGTACTGTAAGGGCTTCCTGCTGTGGAGAGAGGGGGAAATCTACCTTGTCGGGGAACAGAGGAAATACTTTTGCGGACAAGCTGAGCTTGCCCTCATGAATTAGCATACCGATTGCGGTGGAAGTAAAGCTTTTGGTAAGAGAAGCCAATTCGTGAGGTTCATCCGCCGTCCAGCGGTAAGTGTTTAGGAGGACTCCGTGCTGAGCAACCGCAACCCCATTCAGGGTAAGATTGTTTTCATTGATTGCCTTGACAAAATCAGACAGCAGTGTAAAAGACATAGAGGAAACCTTCTTTCTTCACGAGAGAGAACTAGTATGATTATTGTTATATCATAAAAGCTTCTGTTTGACAATGGGAAAAGAGATGAAAAGAAACAGAAATTTATTTTACAGAACCTAGCCGGTTCTGAACTTAGCTTATGGGGGCAGTCGGCCCCCAAACCCCGAGTTTCTTTTGCTTGCCCAAAAGAAACCAAAAGGGCATTCCTCAAACGCCGGA
>CALWNT010000008.1 GCA_944382885.1 uncultured Clostridia bacterium
AAGCATCCGGCAGGCTGAATATTTCCGAGACAGTTGTAGAGAGAATTGCCCAGTTGGTAGTAGATGAGGTGGAAGGCGTCTACAGCATGGCTCCGTCACCGATGAAGCTGCGAGACTTAGTGTTCCATTCTGAAAGCAGAAAGCCGATACGCCTTTCTGTCAGCGGGGGAGTGGCTCAGCTGGATATTTATGTGACTTTAAAAGCCGGATATAAAATCAAGACGGTTGCGGAAAAAATCCAGGAATACGTGAAGGACGCTGTGCAGAATATGGCTTCCATTGCGGTTTCGAAAGTTAACGTCTATGTCTGCGGTGTGCAGCATGAACCGGAAAAAACAGCATAGTTGAGATTGGAATGCAAAACTAACCTTCTTTCATGAAGGTTAGTTTTGCGTTGCTTCTTTTTCGTTTTTGGGAACGTTGGATTCCTGAAATGGAAAAAATAAATCAGAAACACCTTATGGGAGAAAAGGAAGGATTATGACAAGACATCAGATGAGAGAAGCAGCATTTATGCTGACCTTTGAAAAATTATTTTCTGACGCCTCTGCGGATGAAATCATATCGATTGCCAAAGAGAGCGATCTGTTTGAACTCAACGACCGTGCCATCGACCTGTTTCGGGGAGTGGATGAAAAGCGGGAAGAACTGGATGAGATCATTAAGAAATACTTAAAAAACTGGACCATTGACCGGATCTCGAAAGTATCTCTGGCGGTGCTGCGGATCGCAGTTTACGAGATTTTCTATGTGGAGGATATTTCCGATGAAATTGCCATTAGTGAAGCGGTAAAGATCGCTCAGACCTATACCCTGAAGGATGACGTGAATTTTATAAATGGGGTTTTGGCCTCTGTGGTAAAGGATCGGTAGGAATGGCGTGGCTTTTAGGGATTGATACCAGCAACTATACTACCTCTTTGGCGCTGTATGAGTCCGAGACAGGTGAAATGGTGATGGAAAAAAAGCTTTTGCCGGTCAAGGATCAGGCCTGCGGCCTCAGGCAGAGCGACGCGGTATTTTTACATGTGAAGCAGCTTGCGGGACTTGCCCAGGCGCTTTGGAAAGAAAGACAGGTTCGTCCGGCGGCGGTGGGCGTTTCCACTTGCCCCAGAGATGCAGAGGGGTCTTATATGCCCTGCTTTCTGGTGGGGAAAATGGTGGCTGAAGTGATCGGCGCGATGCTTTCTATTCCGGTTTTTTTCTTTTCCCATCAGCAGGGGCATGTGGCGGCGGCGTTGTATTCCGCTGGGTGTCTGGATTGGATGGAACAGAGCTTTTACGCCTTTCATGTTTCCGGCGGTACGACAGAGGCTTTGCTCGTAGAGCCGACGGCGGACGGGATGAAAATGGAGCTTGTAGGAAAAACCCTTGATTTAAACGCTGGACAGGCGATTGACCGGGTAGGGGTGATGATGGGACTTTCCTTCCCCTGCGGCCGGGAAATGGAGGAACTGGCGAACAACTGTCAGGAAAAAATCAGCTATCATCCCACGATCAAGGGGACGGACTGCTGTTTATCAGGACTTCAAAATCAATGTGAGAGCTTATGGAAAAAGGGCCGTTCCAAAGAATACCTCTCGAAATACTGTATTACGGCGGTGGGGGCGACTATCAGCCGGATGACTGCCGCTGTGCTGAAGACCTATGGGGAACGCCCCATTTTATATGCAGGCGGCGTGATGTCCAATTCCCTGATCCGCCAACGGCTCACGCAGACCTATCACGGCCGGTTTGCCGCGCCGGAGTTTTCCTCCGACAACAGCGGCGGCATCGCGGTGCTGGCAGGAGAGGCTTACAGAAAATCAACAGAAGCCGCAAAAAACGATCAGACGGCAGATTTTTGAGGATAGAAAAAGGAAATTAAAAACGTGAATGAAGTGATAACGGTTTCCCAGCTGAACCGGTATCTCAAGCTGCTT
The DNA here is from genome assembly GCA_944382885.1 of uncultured Clostridia bacterium. Lineage (GTDB taxonomy): Bacteria > Bacillota > Clostridia > Oscillospirales > Ruminococcaceae > Massiliimalia. The sequence goes on from CALWNT010000008.1 coordinate 1,923, forward strand.
CTTGATGAAAATCAGCAGCTTCGAGGGATTACGGTGCAGGGGGAGCTTTCCAATTTTACCAACCATGTCCGCAGCGGGCATTTTTATTTTACTTTAAAGGATTCCTCTGCGGCGATCCGCTGTGTGATGTTTCGCAGCTATGCCTCAGGGGTCAAATTTGTGCCCGAAAACGGCATGAAAGTCCTTTTAACAGGCAGTGTCGGCTTTTTTGAACGGGATGGCAACTGTCAGTTTTACTGTGAGCGGATGGAGCCTGACGGAATCGGCGCATTGGCCCTTGCTTTTGAACAGCTGAAGGAAAAGCTCCAGAAAGAGGGCTTATTTGATCCGCGGTATAAAAAGCCGATTCCGGCTTTCCCGAAACGGATTGGGGTAGTGACTTCGAAAACCGGTGCGGCGATTCAGGATATTATCAATATTTTATCCCGGCGCTTTCCCTTGGGAACCTTGGTGCTGATCCCCGCCCTGGTACAGGGCGACGGTGCGCCGGAGTCGATCTGTCAGGGGATTGCCGCGGCTCAGCAGGCAGGGAATATCGATGTCCTGATTGTGGGAAGAGGCGGCGGTTCTTTAGAGGATCTGTGGGCCTTTAACGACGAGCGGGTCGCAAGGGCGGTGTTTGCTTGCCAGATCCCTGTCATCTCAGCGGTGGGCCACGAGGTGGACTTTACCATTACAGATTTTGTAGCGGATTTGAGAGCGCCTACCCCTTCCGCGGCGGCGGAGCTTTGCGCGCCGGATCTGTTAGAGCTGAGGCAGAAACTTGATTCGACTCAGCAGTATCTTACAAGACAGGCTGTACAAAAGATAGATCGCTGTTCGGAGCAATTTCAGATGGTTCAGAAACGGCTTTTGGCTTCTTCCCCCGACCAGAAGCTCAGGCAGGGAGAAGAAAGCCTTAAGAGTTTACAGACGCGGCTGAAAAACGGGATGGAAAAGGCATATGCCTTAAAAAATCAGGATTATCTTTCGACGGTTTCTCTTCTGGAAGCATTGAATCCTTTAAAGGTGCTTACCAGAGGATATTCTGTGACATACGCTAACAATCGGATTGTAACAAAGGCAAGAGCGGTCTCGGAAGGAGACCTGTTAAAAACGCTCCTTTCTGACGGGGAGATTTACAGCCGTGTTTGTCCAAAAGAAGCGTGGAAAGAGAAGGAAAGGATGCAGGGAACAGATGGCGGAGAAAAAGACGTTTGAAAAATCGCTGGCAGATCTGCAAAAAATTGTAGAACAGCTGGAAAAGGGAGATTTGAGCCTGGAAAAATCTCTGGGCCTGTATGAAAAAGGAATTGGGCTGACCCGCTTCTGTCAGGAAGAACTTGGTCGGGCAAAGCTGAAAATCGAGCAGTTGAAGGCGGGGAAACAGGATGAGTAGCTTTTCTCAGAAAATGGATCAATATCTTGCGGACATCCAACAGGAATTGGATCGTCAGCTTCCTGTTACTGGACAGGAATACGACGGCCTTTTACAGGCGATGCGTTACTCCGTGATGAATGCGGGAAAACGTCTTCGCCCGATGCTTGCCTTGGAATTTTGCCGTATGTGTAATGGAGAGGAAAAGGCCGCGCTTCCTTTCGCTTGTGCGGTAGAGATGATTCACTGTTATTCGCTGATTCATGACGATCTGCCTTGTATGGACGACGACGATTTAAGGCGCGGGAAACCCTCCTGTCACAAAGTGTTTGGGGAAGCTACCGCCCTTTTGGCGGGGGATGCCCTGCTGACGAAAGCCTTTGACTTAATCGCCGGGAGCGATCTGGCTGCTCGGTATCCTCAGCGTGGGATTGAAGGGGTGAAACTGCTTTCCCGCTATGCCGGAGCGGACGGCATGGTGGGCGGACAAGTGATCGACCTGGCCTGTGAAGCTCATGACGGGAAGGATAGCGAGGCGTTTGTCACGCCGGAGCTTTTGTCAAAAATGCATGAACTCAAGACCTGCGCTTTGATTCAGTCCGCCTGTGAATTAGGGGCGGTAGCAGCCGGAGCTTCTGAAAAGCAGCGTCTGGCAGCCAGAGAATATGGAAAATATTTGGGATTGGCATTTCAGCTGGTAGACGATATTCTGGATGTTACCGGCACGGTAGAAGAACTGGGGAAACCCATCGGCAGCGATGAAGAGCAGGAAAAGATTACCTTTATTCAATTATTAGGCTTAGACGCTGTACAGAAAATGGCGGAGGAGCATACCCGAAAGGCACTGGAGGCGTTGGCGCCTTTTGAAGACGCGGATTTTATCAAGGAGCTGACGGCTTCCCTCCTCCAAAGGAAAAAATAAGGGCAAAAGGGTATTGCTGTCGTTGATGGACGAAGGAGAATTAGTTTAGATGGAAACACAGAAGCTGTTAGATACCATTCAGTCTCCTAGGGATCTGGATGATTTAACACTGCCGCAGCTGAGACAGCTGGCGCAGGAAATACGTGAGTTTTTGGTAGATTCGATCTCCAAAACCGGCGGACATCTTGCGTCTAATTTAGGCGTGGTAGAATTGACGCTGGCGATCCATAAGGTATTCCATTCCCCCCAAGATAAAATCCTATGGGATGTGGGACACCAAAGCTATACACATAAAATACTCACCGGCCGCAAAAAGGATTTTGCGACGCTGCGGCAGGAAGGTGGGCTGTCCGGCTTTCCAAAGCCGGAGGAAAGCCCTCACGACGCCTTTATTGCAGGACACAGCTCCAATTCGATTTCAGCGGGATATGGCATTGCCAAGGCTTTTTCTCTCAGGGGAAGCGAGCGCCATGTGGTCACGGTTATTGGGGACGGTTCCTTTACCGGAGGAATGGTCTACGAGGCCTTTAACAACGCAGGAAGAAATAAGGATAATCTGATCGTGATTTTAAATCACAATGATATGTCCATCTCTAAGAATGTCGGGTCCTTTGCCAAATACCTTTCTACTATGCGCTCCAAGCAGAGCTACTTGAGTTTTAAAAAGGGACTGGAAAATCTCCTGAACCATTTTCCTTTTTTCGGAAAGCTGATTTTAAAGGGACTAACGAAATCCAAATCTCTTTTAAAACACTGGATTTATAACACTACCTTTTTCGAGGAAATGGGCTTTGAATATCTGGGCCCGGTGGACGGACACAACTTAAAAGAGCTGATTCCGGCTTTGACGACGGCGAAAAATATCGGCGGGCCGGTGGTCGTTCATGTGGATACGAGAAAGGGGAAGGGCTATAGCTTTGCCGAGGAAAATCCAGGAGCTTATCACGGAGTTTCCTGTTTTGATGTGGAAACAGGAAATCCGGATATCGCGCCTCAGGACAGCTATTCTACGGTATTCGGCAAAGAGCTGGCCCATCTGGGACAGAACGATCCGAAAATCTGTGCGATTACAGCTGCCATGAAATACGGGACAGGATTGCAGTATTTTAAAGAGAGATTCCGAGAACGGTTTTTTGACGTGGGGATTGCCGAACAGCATGCTGTGACTTTTGCCGCAGGGCTTGCGTCCGAGCGGTATCAGCCGGTGTTTGCGGTCTATTCCTCCTTTTTTCAGCGGGGATATGACCAAATCATCCACGACTGCGCAATCGAATCGACCCACGTGGTGTTCGCCATCGACCGCGCCGGAATTGTAGGAGATGACGGCGAGACCCACCAGGGCGTATTTGATACGGTTTTTCTCAACAGCATTCCCAATGTAACGGTCTATGCGCCGGAAAGCTATCAGGAATTGAAGTTCTGCCTGTCCCAGGCCATTTATCGCACTCCAGGCGTAGCGGCGCTGCGCTATCCCAGAGGGGCGGAACAGATTTCCCATCATCTGGTGTGTGAGGAATACCGAGATTATCTCTATGACGGGGTAGTCGGTGCGGAAAAAATCGTGATTACATTCGGCAGAATTACGGAGAATGCAGCCGGGGCGGTGTATCATTTGCGGGAACAGGGAGAAAAGATTTCTTTGCTGAAATTGATTCGTATTATCCCTCTGCCGGAAAAGATATTGGAGATCGCTTCCCGCTATCAAACGATCTATTTCTTTGAAGAGGGAATCAAGCAGGGAGGCATTGCCCAGGGGTTCCTTTCTGCCATGTATGAAAACGGATACGAAGGAAAAATCAAAATAGTTGCCCTGCCAAAAGAATTTATCAAGCAGGGGTCGATCCCGTCGGTGCTCAAACGATATGGACTGGATCGGGAGTCGATGGAAAAAACGATTTCTTCTGCGACAGAGAAGACAAACGTCGAGGGTGAGGAGTAAACATTGAAGGAAAAAGTAGAAAAGATCCGCTTGGATGTGGCTTTGGTGGAACAGGGTTTCGCCCCCAGCAGGGAAAAGGCTAAGGCCTTGATTATGTCCGGTATCGTGTTTGTAGACAACGAAAAATGCGATAAGGCAGGCGAAATGATTAAAGCAGGCGTCCCCATTGAAGTTCGGGGCGGTGGACTAAAGTATGTCAGCCGAGGAGGACTGAAACTGGAAAAAGCGATGGAACTGTGGGGCTTCGCTTTGGAGGGAAATATCTGTATGGATATCGGCGCCTCTACCGGCGGGTTTTCCGACTGTATGCTGCAAAACGGCGCACAGAAGGTCTATGCCATTGACGTAGGTTACGGCCAGCTTGCCTGGAGTCTGCGCAACGATGAGCGGGTGGTCAATCTGGAACGCACCAATGTCAGATATCTCACCAGAGAGCAGGTGCCGGAGCAGATTGATTTCGCATCTATTGATGTCTCTTTTATTTCCCTGACTTTGGTGCTCCCGGTGCTGTATGGGTTTTTAAAAGATGGTGGTAAAACGGTCTGCCTGGTCAAGCCCCAGTTTGAAGCCGGCAAGGGAAAAGTTGGGAAGAAGGGCGTTGTGCGGGACGCCTCTGTTCACCGGGAGGTCTGTGAGAAAATTTATGATTTCTGTCTGGAACACGGGCTGTGCGTTCGGGGAATGACCTTCAGCCCCATCAAAGGGCCGGAAGGGAACATTGAATATCTGTTTTATCTGACCAAAACAGATCCGGCTGAATCTGTTCCCAGAGAAGAGATTGAGTCGCTTGTTATACAATCTCATGAAGCTTTATCCGCTTCTTCCTAAGTTTTCTGACCGAAGGAGAAACTTTCATGAACGTCTTGATCATTCCGAATTTTGAGAAAAAAAATACAGTGGCCTGCACCAGGGAAATCTGTCATGAGCTCAAGCGGTTCGGCGCGGAAGTATTGATGCAGGAAAAGGAAAAAGCTTTCGTCAACCTGCCTGATGTCTGCTACGGCAGCTTTGAACAGCAAATCGGTGTCAGCGATGTGGTAATTGCCATCGGCGGAGACGGTACGATCATCCATACGGCCAAACGGGCTGTCCTTTATGACAAGCCGGTATTGGGGGTCAATGCAGGCCGGCTGGGCTTTCTGGCGGGGCTGGAGCAGGATGAAATCCCGCTGTTAAAGAAGCTGGTAGAACAGGACTACCAGATCGAAAACCGTATGATGCTGGAGGTAGAGCACCATACCGCAGTTGGGAATCAGGTCTATTTCGCTTTGAATGACGCGGTGATTTCCAAGGGAGCTTTATCGAAAATGGTAGAGTCGAAAATCTATTGCATGGGCCGCTTTGTCACCTCGTACCGGTCGGATGGGATCATTTTGTCCACGCCTACTGGGTCTACGGCTTATGCGCTGTCCGCAGGGGGGCCGATTTTGGAGCCCAGCCTCGATTCGATTTCTCTTACGCCGATTTCTCCCCATTCTCTCTTTGACAGGACGATCCTTTTTGCACCGGATAACGAGCTTCTCATTCAAACCGATGCGGAGCCGGATACTGAGATCTATCTTACCATCGATGGGGAAGAGGGAATCCGGATTTCTCCCAACGACCGCCTGACAGTGAAAAAGAGCGGTATTTTAGTCAAGATGATCCGGTTGCAGGAAAAACCTTTTTACGAGGTGCTGAATCAAAAGCTGTTGACCAGGGCAAAGAATGAATAAATAGGACGTTTGTTTTCAGTCTGTCAGGAAGCAAAAACAGTTTGAAAAAGATTGATCTTAAGAAAAAAGAGCTTTTTATCAATAGAAAAACCAATGAAAACCGCCATGTGGGGACGTTTTCTTTAGGAGGGTAAGCGTACATGAAAGAAAACAGACAGCAGAAAATTTTGGAGATTATTAAAAGGGAAGAAGTCTATACCCAGGAGGGACTGCTGCAAAAGCTGAAGGAAGAAGGTTTTGAGGTCACGCAGGCGACTGTGTCCAGAGATATTAAAAAACTCAATCTGGTCAAAAAACTGACTCCGGAGGGAAAATACATCTACTCTTCTCAAGAAGCGGAAGAAACTGAAAAGCATCATGGAAAATTCCGTTCCATGTTTGCAGAAACCGTGATTGGCGTAGATCATGCCATCAACATTGTCGTGCTCAAATGCCATGTGGGGATGGCGAACGCGGCGTGCGCCTCCTTTGACTTGATGTCCTGGGACGGTGTGGTAGGGACGATTGCCGGGGATGATACGGTATTTGTCCTGATGAGGACTGAACAGCAGGCTATGGAGTTTCAAAAGGAAATGGAAGCTATGATCGGCCGCTGAGGGAGCTTTTGGGTGTGAAGTGAGATTGCGGGTGAAAAGATGTTAAAGGAATTATATATCGAAAATCTTGCAGTAATAGAAAAGATGACGATCAATTTAGAGTTGGGTCTTACGGTATTTACCGGCGAGACCGGAGCGGGAAAATCGATTTTGATTGACGGGATCAATCTGGTTTTGGGACAGCGCTCCAACGGAGGAAACAACCGGGATATTGTCCGCACCGGAGCCAAAAAGGCGGTGGTGACGGCGGTATTTTCTGAATTGGGGCAAGAGGTACGGGAAAAACTCCAGGAATTTGGATATGAACCGGAAAACGGCGAAATTCTTCTGACCCGAGAGATTTCCTCTGACGGGAAAAGCGTAGCCCGTTTGATGGGACGTCCGGTAACGGTGGGAATTTTAAAGGAATTAGGAACTTCCCTTATCACCATCCACGGACAGCACGATAATCAGATCCTGCTTTCTGCCGACAAGCATATTGACATTCTGGATCTGTTCGGAGGACATCAGGGACTTTTGAACCAATATCATCAGGCATACAGCCGGTATCAGGCACTGAAAACCCAGTACCGGAAAATTCTGACAGACGAACAGGAAAAAGCCCGGAAAATGGATCTATTGACCTATCAGTCCCAGGAGATTGAAGACGCCCGCCTGGCGGTGGGAGAAGATGAGGAGATTGAGGAACGGCTGAATGTGATTCGGAATTCAGCAAAAGTTTCTCAGTGTCTATCGGATGCGTATACGGCACTGTATGGGCAAGAGGACGGCACCGGCGCTTACGACCTCCTGCAAAACGCCCAGGGAGCAGTAGAAGAGGTGGAAGACCTCAATCAGAATCTCAAGGAGATTAACGGTCAGCTGGAAAGCGTCAAGTATGAGATGGAAGACGCCATTGAAAAGATTTCCGGCTTTTTAGATCGATTTGAGTTTCATCCGGAGGAATTGGAACAGTTGGAACAGCGGATGGAGGAGATCAGAAGCCTGAAGAGAAAATACGGCGCGACGGTGGAAGAAATCCTTGCTTTTGGCGAGCAGGCAAAGTCACAGCTAAAGGAAATAGAACTGTCCGACCAGATGCAGGCTGAATTGGCCCAGAAAATAAACGCCCAGAAGCAGGTGGTAATGGAGCTGGGCAAACAGCTTTCCAAATCCCGCCAAGTGGCGGCCAAAGCGTTTTCCGAGCAGGTGGCGGAGGAACTCCGCTTTTTGGATATGCCCAATGTACTGCTCCGGGTACATCAGGAAAAGGTAAAATATGGGCCAAAGGGCTGTGATGAAATTGAATTTCTGTTCTCCACCAATAAAGGAGAGGAGCTCAAATCCATCAGCCGGATCGCTTCCGGAGGAGAGTTGTCCCGTATTATGCTGGCAATCAAAAGTGTTTTGGCGGAAAAGGATGAGATCGGGACGTTGATCTTTGACGAAGTTGATACCGGTGTCAGCGGAAAATCCGCTCAAAAAATCGGTTTGAAATTAAAGTCTGTGGCCAAGAACCGTCAGGTGCTCTGCGTCACCCATTCGGCACAGATCGCGGCCTTGGCCCATCAGCAGTATCTGATTCAGAAGCAGGTGGAGGGCGAACGAACCTTTACCCGGGTCCGTCTGCTGGACGAATCGGGCAGAGTAGAGGAAATCGCAAGGATTATGGCGACAGATAAGGTGACCGACTTGATGCGGCAGAATGCCTGGGAAATGCTTCAGGACGGCAAGAAGCAGGGATAAAAGGGATTTGGCGGAAATCCGATGTGCAATACCTGATTATATCAGTGAAAAAGGTCGTGGATCATAGGATCCACGACCTTTTTTCTGGATGCGCAATATCGCTTGACGCTGCTCATCATTTAACGAGACACATCAGCTGCAAGGAAAACTGTATTGACATACAAAATCGCCGAAATAACAGGGTTTCGATACTGTTCAAAGGGCTTGACGCGAGCTTCCACCTTCTCCATGAACCATTCCAGATCTCCCAGAATGTTTTCCCCATAGGTGTCCTCATAAAGAAAATTGTATTCGGCAAAAGAATAAAAATAATCAGAAAATTTTTCCTTTTGTTTCTGATCCGCTGCTTCCGGTAAAGAGGCTATTTCCTGAGAGGTAAGGTGCTGCTGGATCTTTTCTGCTGTCAGAAGCAATTCCAAATGCCCGATGGCATTCTGGTTAGAAAAACCACGATATTTTTTCTCCTTTGCAGCAGTAGGCAAATCTTGATAGGCTTGAAGCAATACCCTGCCTGCGTTATTTCTCTGCAGCAGTTCTGTCAGCAATACGTCATGATCCGGATCGAGTTCTGAAAGCTTCAAGTCAATGTCCTCAATATTGTAATATGGCCCAGGATTCGACCATCTTGCTGAATTGATATAAGTTTCGACCAACGCTCTTGTCGTCATCTTGGGAACGGCTTCTTCTAAATCCGATAAATAGACATCATCATTTACTGAAAACCCATCCAGCGGTTCTTTGATGGTCTTTCCAAATTCCGGGAAAAAACCGTACCACCATAAATACAGGCAGACAAAAGCACTATTTATCACAATCAAAAAAATGATAGGCGATATTGTTAGTTTGCTCTTTTTCATGTAATCTGCTCCTTTCAGTCAATAGAGTCGGCGCATTTCGGAAAGCGTTCTAGGTCAGCTCGTTCACTGATTTTGGGCACATAGGATCTTCATAAAGAGGGTGGATTGCGGGTATCTGTACTGAAACAGACGCCGTCATGAAAGAGCCGGTCATTATAACTGCCATTACGAAATCGGCCGCTTTCTTTGTAAATTTTGTCATAAATCCTTTTCCACCCTTTTTCTGTCTTCCAAAGAACATGCCCGAATTTCTCGTAAGTCGGGAACAATTCTAATTCACTACTTGTGATAGATTCATTCCATCCATAATAAAGATAGATCGGGAAATCATATCCCGGATATCCATATTTTTTATCATCCGAGTTACCATATGTTTGATAATTAGAAGTCTCCCAATGCCTTTTTTTCAGTATCTCCCACGGAAAGGTCGCTTTTTGTTCTTTTGTCATCGTTTCTTGTATGTTGGGATGGGCCAATAATAAAGTGAGCTTTTGTAACCGATCATAATTTTCATCCCATTCTCCTGCTTCTGGATACAGAAGATATAAGCGTTCCGGCTTTTTTATGTTTTGATAAGCCTCATAAACGATCTCACCTACATCTTTTCGATTTAAAAATTCTTCAAGCCAAGGAACATAATGCTGCCAAACTTCAAAATAATGTTTAACTGTACCGGATTGTGTTATAATCGCATCTATTGATTGAGCCAATGTGCTTTCCAATAATGCGTTTGTTGTCATCAAATAAGTTTTAGCTTCAGAATAATCCGGTTCTTCCACAGGCGCATAATCAAAGGAGGGGCAAGATGTGTTGCACCATACTGTGAGCCATGTTAAGCATCCGCTGACAGCCAAACAACTGAACAGAATAAATAAGCTTTTCTTTTTAACCTTTTTTCGCTTCTGAAACATGTGCTCCCTCCTTTTTCCATGAATTTAACGCATTGATATTCCCTCGCTACTGTTAGCTTTTCACTATCATTATATTGCGTTTTTCACAAAAATACAAGGAAAAACACGATATTTCTATTATGATTTTTTGGGAGTTATCCCCTGCTGAAAAACCCCCTCTGGTATTTCCAGAGGGGGTGAGCTTTCGGCTATCAAACAGGCGAAAGTGCTTCTATTCCAGTTTAATGGTGAGGCTTAATCAATCTCAATGCTTTGGATAATTCCATTACCACCAGGGGAACCAGAATCAGGCCTAATCCCAAGAGATAGAGCTCCCAGGGCAGGATGACCAGACCGAAAGCAATGCCGACGGGGGTAAAGAGGACAACTGCTACTAGAACCAGAGAGACCAGCGCTGCCCAATTGAGCTTGTGGTTACTGAAGAAACCGATTTTAAACAGAGAGTGTCCGGAGCGCATATTGAATGCCTGCACAATCTGGCAGAGGGACAGTACCATAAAGGTGAGGGTCTGTCCGCCTTCCAGTGTACCGGTGACCTTTTCTCCCGCCACAAATCCGATCAGGGAAAGGATGGCGAACATCACGCCCTGCAGGGCGATACGGATGCCCAGACCATGAGCAAAGATACTTTCGTCTTTCGGTTTTGGCTTGTGATCCATAATGTCGGATTCCACAGCTTCCATTCCCAAAGCAATAGCCGGGAGACTATCGGTAACGAGATTGATCCACAAAAGCTGCATGGAAAGAAGCGGCGTTTTATGCCACAGCAGCATAGCGGTGAATACGGTAATGATTTCGCCGATATTCGTGCCTAAAAGGAAGCCCACCACCTTTTTGATATTGGAATAAATCCCGCGGCCTTCCCGCACCGCATCTACAATCGTGGCGAAATTGTCATCTGTCAGGGTCATATCCGCAGCGCCTTTTGCTACGTCGGTACCAGTGATTCCCATTGCGCATCCGATATCTGCGGCTTTCAGAGCAGGAGCGTCGTTGACTCCGTCTCCGGTCATGGAAACGACCTGACCGTTGCGCTGCCAAGCCTTGACAATCCGGATTTTATTTTCCGGAGAAACACGGGCGTAAACAGAAATTTTTTCTACCTCTTGATCCAGCTGATTGTCAGTCATCGCGTCCAGTTCTGCACCGGTAACGGCGCGGTCACCCGGCACTAAAATGCCCAGCTCTTTCGCGATGGCGGAGGCGGTCACAACATGGTCTCCGGTAATCATCACCGGTTTGATTCCCGCCTGACGGCAGGTAGCGACAGCCGCTTTTGCTTCCGGACGAGGCGGGTCGATCATTCCTACCAAGCCCATCAATGTCAGACCGCTTTCCAGTTCCTCAGAAGTGAGAACGTCTGGGACTTTATCGATGACTTTGCACCCAATCGCCAGCACACGGAGAGCGTCAGAGCTCATTTTGTCGTTCATGCTGCGGGCAGCTTCGATATCACCGTGAATGCAGCGGGGAGCCATCATGTCAAAAGCACCTTTGACAATTACCATAATCTGTCCGTTTATCTGATTCACTGAAGTCATCAGCTTCCGGTCAGAATCAAAGGGGATTTCTCCCAGCCGTGGATAAGCCTTGCTGAGTTCTTCCTGTACTATGCCGTTTTTATGAGCGGCTACGATAATGGAGGTTTCGGTAGGGTCTCCAATATGTTGTTCTTTGCCGTCCGGCTGGAACACAACAGAACCGTCGCAGCACAGAGTGCCAAAATACAAAAGTCGTTTGATATCCTCAGAATTGTTGCTGCTGATGGATTCCGGCTCGTCGGCTCCGTCCAGGTAGGCTTTGGTAAGGGTCATCCGGTTCTGAGTCAGGGTGCCTGTTTTATCCGAACAGATGACCGAGGCGCTTCCCAGTGTTTCTACAGCGGGCAGACGGCGGATCAGCGCGTTTTTCTTCACCATCCGCTGTACGCCGATTGCCAATACGATGGTTACAATAGCGGGCAGTCCTTCGGGAATTGCCGAAACAGCCAAAGATACCGCTGTCATAAAGATTTCTAAGATATCAATACCATTCAAAAGCCCTACTACAAAAACAATGGCGCAGGCGGCAAGGGCTACAATCCCCAGATATTTTCCAAGTTGTGCTAGCTTTTTCTGCAGAGGCGTTTGGCCGTCTTCTTCACCTTCCAAAAGCCCTGCGATTTTGCCCATTTCCGTCTGCATACCAGTGCCGGTTACCACAGCGGTGGCAGTACCGTAAGTGACGCTGCATCCGGAAAAGACCATGTTGCTCCGGTCTCCCAAGGGAGCATTTTCCGCAACCTGAGCATCTGCGTCCTTTTCAGAAGGCACAGATTCACCGGTCAGTGCGGATTCCTCGCTTTTTAGGCTCACGCTTTTGAGCAGGCGGGCGTCCGCTGGGATAAAGTCTCCAGCTTCTAGGTGGATTATGTCGCCCGGTACCAGCTGAGAAGCGTCGATGACTTGTTCTTTGCCATCACGCAAAACTCTCGCGTGAGGCGCAGACATATTTTTTAAAGCATCCAACGCTTTTTCCGCTTTGCTTTCCTGCACCATTCCCATGATGGCGTTGAGAATAACGATGAGTAGAATCAGGACGGGTTCAAAAAATTCCCCCGGATTTCCTTCTACGCAGGCAACTATAAAAGAAATGATAGCGGCGATCAGTAAAATAATAATCATGGCGTCCTTTAACTGATCGACAAAACGCTGTAAATTCGTTTTTTTCTTTTTTTCCTTGAGCTTATTTTCACCATATTGACTTAAACGTTCTTGGACTTGCCCGGACGTAAGTCCGGTTTCCACAGAAGTCTGTAAACTGGTTAAAAGCTCTGTTTTGGAATTGCTATGGGGTATCAAATGCGATTCCTCCTTCTCAATTTATGACTTTATTATATCAGCGTCGGTATGACTTGTCACTGGACAAAAAAAGGCATTGTCATAATTTTTCCCATTTTTTGAAATGTGTTACATTTTTAGACAGATATTCTTTGTTGTCTTATAGATTATTTGATATAAATTTGATTTTTATGTTGAATTTATACAAATAATATGATAAAATAAATTACACTTCTTGATGGGGGGACAAACTTGTGGCGGATTCCAATATTACGAAGCGCGCCTTAGCGGCCGCTTTGAAAGAACTGATAGAGGTAAAGCCTTTTTCAAAAATCAGTATTAGTGATATCTGTGAAAAATGCGAGATGAACCGCAAGAGTTTTTACTACCATTTTAAAGATAAGTATGATTTGGTAAACTGGATTTATTATACCGAATTCATTTTGACCATGCAGCGGGAAGAACCGAAAACCGGTTGGAAGCTATTGGAGGAGTTGTGTAATTATTTTGATCAGAATCGGAGCTTTTATCGAAAAACATTTGATCTGGAGGGACAGAATTCCTTTTCAGAATATTTTCGCAACATCTTGGTATCTGTGATTTCCGATGATATCGAACGGATTTTTGGAAAAGAAGAGGCGGACGAGTTCTATGTGGATTTTTACGCCGACGCCTTTCTTGCAGCAATAAAACGATGGTTGCTGCAAAAAGAATGTGTTTCCTCAAAAGAGTTTGTAAACCGGTTGAGAAAATGCCTGTTAGGGGTCTCTAAAAAATTGGCAGAGGTTTCTTCCCGACAAAGCTGCGAAGAAAAGGACGGGAGCATTGAGGAGAATACGGCGTCAGATTAAAAAATTGAGTAAAGTAGAATTTTACTTGACAACAAAACCGGAATCGTTTATAATGACTTTCGATAATAGAAAATGGCTGTGAAAAGAAAGAGTATGTTCCTGTAAACTTTCAGAGAGCGTTTGGTTGGTGGAAAAGCGCAGGGCGCGGGGGCAGAATACATCTTGGAGCTAAAACCTGAACGGCGTGTGGCTCAGTAGGGGATTCGGGTTTCGCCCGTTACAGCGGCAGGAAAGGCATGTTTGTGCCTTTGAGAGGGGGCCGTTTGAAAAAAGCAGACGGCAACAGAGGTGGTACCGCGGTGATGATTCGTCCTCTATTTATCGGTTTTGACCGGTAAATAGAGGCTTTTTTATTTTCACAGAGCACGTTATCGCAGGGCCTTGTCTGAAAGGCCAAAAGAAGGGAGAAGAAAGATGACCGCATTTGAAGAATTAAAACGACGGGGCCTGATTGCCCAGCTGACAGACGAAGAGGAAATTGAGAAAGTAATCAATGAGGGAAAAGCCACTTTTTATATCGGCTTTGACCCCACAGCCGACAGCCTGCATGTAGGGCATTTTATGGCTCTTTGCCTGATGAAACGGCTTCAGATGGCTGGAAACCGTCCCATTGCCTTGATCGGCGGGGGAACCGGCTATATTGGAGACCCCTCTGGACGGACGGATATGCGTTCCATGATGACCCCGGAAATGATCGAGCACAACTGTGAATGCTTTAAAAAACAGATGAGCCGTTTTATCGATTTTTCCGACGGGAAAGCGCTGATGGTGAATAATGCCGACTGGCTGCTGGATCTGAATTATGTAGAACTTTTGAGAGAAGTAGGCCCTCACTTTTCCGTAAACCGCATGCTGACGGCGGAATGCTACAAGCAGCGGATGGAAAAAGGTCTGAGCTTTTTGGAGTTCAACTACATGATCATGCAAAGCTACGACTTTTACATGCTGTACCAGAAATACGGCTGTAATATGCAGTTTGGAGGAGACGATCAGTGGAGCAACATGCTTGGCGGACGTGATCTGATCCGCCGGAAATTGGGGGCGAACACCTACGCCATGACCATCACGCTTCTGTTGAATTCAGAAGGGAAAAAGATGGGAAAAACTCAATCCGGAGCGGTTTGGCTGGATCCGGACAAGACTTCTCCTTATGATTTCTTCCAATACTGGAGAAATGTGGACGATGCGGATGTCATAAAATGTATGAAGCTGTTGACCTTCATTCCCATTGAGGAGATCGAAGAGATGGAGCGCACACTGGAGGGCAGCCAGTTAAACGGAGCCAAAGAACGTCTTGCCTTTGAATTGACTCAGATGGTACATGGAGAGGAAGAGGCAAAAAAGGCGCTGGAAGCGTCTAAAGCGTTGTTTGGCGGACATGCCAATACAGACGATATGCCTACAACCGAGCTTTCGGAAGCTGATTTTACCGACGGCAAACTGGGATTGTTGGATATGCTCTGTAAAGCCGGACTCTGTTCTTCCAAAGGGGAAGCCCGCCGCTTGGTGCAGCAGGGAGGAGTCACAATCAACGAGGAAAAAGTAGCTGACGCCGGGATGCAGCTGACAAAAGATAACTTTACAGACGGCTTCCTCATTGTGAAAAAAGGGAAAAAGGTATTCCACAAAGTAACTTTGGCATAACTTAAGGGTGAAAACAGATTGACGGATGGGAAAATAATGTCCCATCTCTGTAAAACAGCAGAAGGCTTCTTGCGGGGAGAATCCCTGTAGGAGGCCTTTCCTTTTTGGGTGGGCGGGGCTCTGAAGCTGAAAAGAAATCCGTCTCAAGCAGGGGCTGCTTCATTGACTTATGGTATCTTTTACACTATACTTTCAGTAAAGAGATATGAGTTTCATTTATTTTGAGAAGAAGGACAGAACTGGATAGAAAGCGGGGGAGCAGACAATGGAAATCGGTTTTACAACAGTGACCTTTCGGGATAAGTCTCCGGAAGAATGCATTCGTCTGGCAAAGCAAGCAAAGCTCAGCGGGATAGAGTGGGGAGGCGACGTCCATCTGCCGCCGGGCGATTTATCTCTTGCTCAGAAAATTTCCCAGCGAATGAAGGAAGAGGGACTGCGTGTATTTTCCTATGGTTCCTATTATCGGACCGAAACGGTGAACCCGCAGGATTTTCTCTCTATTTTAGATACGGCAAAAACATTGGGGGCGCCGATCATCCGTGTGTGGGCCGGAACCAAATCTCCAAGAGAAGCGGACCCGAAATATCGGGAACAAGTGGCGGCCTGCGCCAAACGAATTGCCACCCTTGCTAAGCATTATGGGATTACAGTAGCTTTTGAATATCATCGGGGAACGCTGACTGAAACCGCACAAAGCGCTTTAGAATTACTCCGACAGGCGGACAGTGACAATCTGAAGCTTTATTGGCAGCCAAATCCGGATATTTCCAGACAGGAGAACGGAAGAGAGCTCAGCCTGCTGCTGCCTTATTTAGCCTGTGTCCATATCTTTCACTGGACGAAGGGAGACAAACGGCATCTTTTGGAAGAGGGAAAAGAGGACTGGCAGCGTTATCTGGTGCGAATTCATGAAAAGCAGAAAGTGAACTTTATTTTAGAATTCTGTCAGGATGATGACCCCAATTCGTTTTTGAAAGACTGCGCTGTTTTGCGGAAACTATTGCTGCCGCAGGGGATTTTTCTGTCTAGTAAGGGAGCAGAGGAAAATATTTCTCGTGTGTTTCCTTCAAATGTGCTGCAAGAGCTTCTGTCAGAAATAGAAATAGAAGAAAAGGTATATGTCCCAGAGGACCTTTCCAAAAATCGGAAATTTTTCAATAGGGTGGAATATCTCTTTTCCACCTGGGGAATGCCCAGTTTGACCAAAGAGGAGATTACGCAACTTCTTCCCAGGCTGAAAGGAGTTTTTTACGGGGCAGGTTCGGTACAGGGATTTGCAAGGCCGTTTTTGGAGGCTGGGATTTCTGTATACAGCGCCTGGGGCGCCAATGCTGTGCCGGTGGCGGAGTATACCGTGGCGCAGATTTTACTTGCCAATAAAGGATTTTTCCGTTCTGACCGGCTCTTCCGGAAGGAAGGGAGAGATCAGGCAGGGGAATTTGCCCATACGTTCCCAGGAAATTACCGGACGAAGGTCGGGATCATTGGAGCTGGCATGATCGGTTCTATGGTCTGCCGCAAACTGCAGGATTATTGCCTAGAGGTGTTGGTCTACGATCCATTCCTGGAAGAGGAAGCCATCCGGGAAATGGGGGGGAAGAAGGCGTCTTTGGAAGAGATTTTCTCCCAGTGCCAGGTCGTTTCAAACCATGTGGCGAATCTTCCTGAAACGGTGGGAATGCTGGATTACCGTCTTTTTTCCCAAATGAAAGAGAACGGTGTGTTTCTTAATACCGGCCGAGGCGCCCAGGTAGTAGAGGAAGATCTGGTTCGAGCTTTAAAGGAATGTCCCAATCGGACTGCCGTTTTAGATGTAACCGATCCGGAGCCGCCGGAAGAAGGCCATCCTTTTTACGAACTGCCTAATGTGATTTTGACGCCTCATATTGCTGGAAGCTCCGGAAATGAAGTGGAACGGATGGGAGAATATATGGTTTCTGAATTCCGCAAGCAACAGCGGGGAGAGCCCTGTCTCTATGAAGTCACGTTAAAAATGCTGGAAACAATGGCCTAGGATTGAAAAAAGAATTTTAACTAAATCAAAATGGAAGCCTCCGGCTAAGTCGGAGGCTTCCATTTTACGAAAAGCAAACGTCACTTTATAACGCTTTGGCAAGTTCTTTCAGATAAGCTTTAAAATCCGCGCCGATTTCAGGGTGCTTCAAGCCGGTTTCTACAGTTGCCTGTAAAATACCAAGTTTGTTGCCCATGTCGTAACGGGTGCCGATAAAGTCTACCCCAATCATTCCTTTTTCCTGAGCCAGGATCTTCATCGCATCTGTCAGCTGGTATTCGCCGCCCGCCCCTTTCGGCAAAACCTCTAAAATCTGAAAGATTTCCGCCGGGAGGACACAGCGTCCCAAAATAGAAAAATTAGAAAATGCCAGTTCTTTGGTGGCAGGTTTTTCCACCATATCAGACACCTTGTAGACATTGTTTTCCAACAGATCCACCTTTAAAGAAGAATAGCGTGTAACCTGTTCGAAAGGAACCTCTTTCATACAGACACAGCCCAGCTCATATTTTTCGTACTGGTCCAACAGCTGTTTGCAAACGGGATAATCTCCCATAATCACGTCGTCTCCGTATAATACGGCAAAAGGTTCGTCTCCGACAAAGGAACGGGCACACATAACAGCATGTCCTAATCCTTTTGCTTCCGGTTGTCGTACATAGGTGATATTGGCAAGATTGGCAATATCCACGATTTGATCAAAGGTCTCCATTTTATGCCCCGCCAGAAGACGTTCTTCCAGCTCGGGAGCGCGGTCAAAATGATCTTCCACGATTCCTTTTCCGCGGCTTAAAATAATGCAAATGTCCTCAATGCCGCTTTTTACTGCTTCCTCTACGATATATTGGATCGCAGGCTTGTCTACAATGGGAAGCATTTCTTTCGGCATTGCTTTGGTCGCGGGCAGCACACGGGTGCCCAATCCCGCAGCGGGGATAACGGCTTTTCGAATTTTCACTGATAAAACTCCTTTTCTAAAATTAATAAAATATTTTTTCAATAGGAAATCGTTTTTTAAAAGAGACAGGACCTTAAATAGAAAAATAAAAATCATGTCTTTAACAGTGCAGAGATGTCTTTTCAGTTGTGATAAAGCGTGCTGGTTATCCTAAAAAACTAAAACATAAATATCCGAAAATCTATGGAATCATCATATCATAATTGGAGAAAAAAAACAAATAATATGAACCATAATGTGTCAATTTGCTCTTAAAATATTATTTTTTGTAGAAAATAATTAGATAAACAACTGGAAATGTTTAGATTTCTCTTTTTTTTGAAAAAAGTATTGACTTTCTTTCATTTGGTTGATATAATATATTTCGTCGCTAAGGAATGCGGCAATATCCAAAAGTGATGCGGGTGTAGTTCAATGGTAGAATTCCAGCCTTCCAAGCTGGTTGCGTGGGTTCGATTCCCATCACCCGCTCCATTATTTTGCTTAAATATAGGTAGTACCATGCGCCCATAGCTCAGCTGGATAGAGCAACTGCCTTCTAAGCAGTAGGCCACAGGTTCGAATCCTGTTGGGCGTGCCATATGGTGGATATAGCGTAGCTGGTTAACGCGCCAGATTGTGGCTCTGGAGAGCGAGAGTTCGAATCTCTCTATCCACCCCATATTTTTTGGGCTATAGCCAAGTGGTAAGGCACTGGACTTTGACTCCAGCATTCCGCTGGTTCGAATCCAGCTAGCCCAGCCAAATAGTCCTGAACCGCCTTAAAATGGGCGGTTCTTTTCTTTTATCCACGAAATTTACACGAATTTTATTCGATTTTATCCAGAATTCTGATAGCCCGTTCTTCTTCCCTGGGATAAAGATGGGAATAGGTATTCCAGGTGATTTCTATTTTGGAATGTCCCAAGCGGCGGGCAATCTCCTGAATATTGATCCCTTCATTTGCCAGCAGGGAGGCGTGAGAATGCCCTTACGGTATAATAAAGACAAACGGAAAAACCCAGTGTTTTCAAGGGTTTCAGCGTTTGTCGTTGCCTATTCAATTCCTTTTCCAAACCTTGATAGTCAACGAAAAATCTGTCGAATGATGGGAGGTGTCACTTAAAAGACAAAATTGAATACTGCTGCAGCGGTGCGGTGTTTTACCGGACCGCTGCTTATCAGGGCGTTTCATCTGATCTGATGGGCGCCCT
>CALWNT010000009.1 GCA_944382885.1 uncultured Clostridia bacterium
TTATTTTCCAGAATGAAAAAAGCGCTTCAATTCGCCGGATTCTTTAGAAAAAGCGGCATTTCTGAAGAAAAAATGCTTTTAGAATTACCGCAGGTCATTCCGGGTTTTACAGATGCCAAGGCAGATAGACTGCTTGCTGTTTTACAAGAAGCCTCTTTTGGCTCTTCTCCGGTAGGAGAAAGCAGGGAAAACGAGGTCCGGGAAAGCTACCGCCAAGTGATGAAAGCGCTTTATCAAAAACTTCCCTTTTGGAAAAAGCCGATATTCAAATATGGAAAAACCTTTTTATAAGAAGCTTTCGGCATATCCCTTGATAATGCCTTTCCAAACGGAAATCGTCTTTATCTTAAGAATAGGAGAAGGAGTAGTGCAAATGAACGCCAAAGCCAAGGTAAAAATCTTTGTGGACATTGCCATGACGGTTCTGTTAATGCTGTTAATGGCTTTTGAACTCATTGGCAGAACCGCTCATGAGTGGATCGGGATCGGGATGTTGCTGTTATTCATCCTGCATCATGGTTTGAACCGGAATTGGAGCAAAAGCCTGTTGCGGGGAAACTACACGCCCTTTCGCGTTTTACAGACCCTTCTGGCAGCGCTGGTGTTGCTGTCCATGCTGGGATCTATGATCAGTGCGGTTCTCGTTTCCAGAGAGGTATTCGCATTCCTGCCCCTGCACGGCGGCAGGGGATTGGGAAGGACGCTGCACATGCTTTCCGCTTACTGGGGATTCCTTTTCCTGTCTCTTCATCTGGGGCTGCATTGGAATCTCATCATGGGTATGGCCGGCAGACTTTATAAGACTCCCTCCCGGCTGCGCCGGATTGTCTTGCGGATTGTGGGCGTCTGCATCGCCCTTTTCGGTGTTTATGCATTTTTCCGTCGAGAAATCCCAAACTATTTATTTTTAAAAACGCAGTTTGTGTTTTTTGATTTTGAAGAACCCCTGTTTTTCTTTTTCCTGGATTATCTTGGAATCATGGGCCTCTTCGCCTGGATCGGGCATTATCTGGCCAAACTATTGAGATGGAAGAAAAAGGAGCAAAAAAAGAAATGAGAAAAAAAGGACTCTTGTTGTTATTCCCCCTGCTTTTTCTGACGGCATGTTCTTCTTTCCCGGCCTCAGAGGAGCCAAAGGAGGCAACCTCCACCCTTTTTGCCATGAACACCTACATGACCTTTACCGCTTATGGCGACGACGCGCAAGATGCCTTAAAGGACGCCGAAAAAACAGTACAACAGGCGGAAGCCCGCTGGTCTGTCACCGATGAGGGAAGCGAAATTTTTAAGGCGAATCACAGCAAAGGTCAGCCGATATCCGTCAGCGAAGAAACGGCGCAGCTGGTTTCCTTTGCCTTGGAGATGGCGCAGAAAACAGACGGCGCGCTGGACCCGACCATTTATCCCGTACTTACGGCGTGGGGATTTACCACGGACAGCAAACAGGTTCCTCCGGAAAGTGAAATTTCCCAACTGCTCCAAAGGGTAGACTATAACCGCATTCAGTTGGAAGGTTCCACTCTGACGGTGCCGGAGGGGATGGAATTGGATTTAGGGGCTGTGGGCAAAGGATATACCGCAGATCTGGTGACAGAAGTATTTCAAGAACATGATGTGGAATCTGCGCTGATCAGCCTTGGCGGAAATATCCAGGCCATCGGCTCCCGTCCAGACGGCAGCGATTGGCGAATCGGCGTTCGGGCCCCCTGGGAAGACGGCAACCTGGGAGTATTGGAAATCAGCGACGCGGCAATCGTCACCTCTGGCGGTTATGAAAACTATTTTGAGGATGAAAGCGGAAACATCTACTGGCATATTTTAGATCCTTCCACCGGTTATCCGGCAGACAGCGGTCTTTTGTCTGTCACCATTATCGGCAAAGAGGGAAAACTCTGCGACGCATTGTCTACCTCCTTGTTTGTCATGGGGACAGAAAAAGCGGAAGATTATTGGCGTGAAAATAAGGACTTCGACATGCTGTTGGTTACGGACAACAGCGAAGTGATCCTGACTCCGGGAATTGCCGAACAATTTTCCCTGGCAGAAGGACGCACCGAAACCATTCGTGTGCTGGAGCCATAGAAGAGATTGGGTGTCTGCCCAGCCAAACAAAATACCATCAGTATCTTTTTAAATAAGAATACTGATGGTATTTTTTTAGCTTATTCAGACGGATTCCATGGGAACTGGCAGGAAAAGGTAGATCCCTTTCCAATTTCACTTTCTACAGAAAGTTCTCCATGATGAGCTTCTACAATCCATTTTACCATAGAAAGACCCAGGCCGCTGCTATCCGAATTTCTGGAAGGGTCCGCCTGATAAAATCTGTCCCAAATATGAGGCAGATCCTGAGAGGATATCCCAATTCCGTCGTCTTTGACGCTCATCCGAATCGTATTTCCCTCTTTTTGGACAGAAATCCAAATATGACCGTCTGGTCTTCCATAATTGACGGCGTTTTGCAGCAGATTTCCCCACAGCCGTATCATCAAAGTCTCATCTGCCGTCAGACGGAGTCCCGGTTCAATTTGGGCCTTTAGGGAGATACCCTTGTTCCGGGCGACTTCGGCGTACTCTTCGGCGACCATCTCGCTGAGTTCGCTGAAATCAATCTCTTCCATATTGAGTTTTTCTCTGCCCTGATCCGCCCGGGAAAGGAGCAACAGCTGGGAAATCATCTCGGACATCCCCTTGATTTTTCGGTAAATGACCATTACCTCGCGGCGGCTTTCCTCATCCAAATGCTCACTGCGCAGCAGCTCTTCACATTCCATCAGCACCACGCTCAGGGGAGTGCGCAATTCATGGGCCACGTCGCTGGTAAATTGCTTTTCCCGCTTCATACTCGTTTCAACCGCGCCGAGCAGATCGTCAAAAGTTCTGGCAAGGGTATAGATTTCGTCCTTTCCGTCTCCCAGCTGAATCCTTTTGGAAAGATCCTTTTCCTTCTGGATGTCCTGTACGGTCTTGGTAATTCTGGATACAGGACGAAGGGCCCGAAGACTTAAAAAATACCCACAGACCGCCGTCAAAAAAATCAATAACGGAAGCAGGATCAACGCAATAGACAGCGTAAGGCGAAAATCCTGCTCAGCGTCAGTGATGGAGGCGATTCCCCGGACAATGACAGAGTGGTAATTTTCCACCGGGATTTTCATGTCCAGGACATAATACTGTTGGTCTCCCGCAGCAACTGTTCGGAGGTTTCCGTCCTCAAAGGGAAGGTCGTAGGAAAATCCATAGGGAATTTTTCCGTAGATCAATTCCGTACTGTTTTCTTCATAAACAGAGAGATACACTCCGTTTTCCAAATCCATAATATCTGAATCGAATTCTAGGCGTCCGTCTTCGTATTCTATATCTTCATAAGTGCCGGCGACTTGTTCTTCCAAATTTCGTTCCACATTGGACAAGATCTCATGGGAACTGATGGAAAACAGCAACGACAGTACGATGCAGACCACCAATCCCATCATACCGGTATGCAGCAAAACCAATTTTGTTTTCAAAGACAATTTTTTCATGGCTTTTCCTGCCTTATGACATAGCCGTGTCCCCGAACGGTATGAATTAGCTTTTGCTCATATCCCTCGTCCACCTTTTTCCGCAGATAGCGGATATAGACGTCGATAACATTGGAACCGCCGGAAAAATCGTAGTCCCACACATGCTGCTCCAGCTTATCCCGGCTTAATACAATTCCCGCGTTCTGCATCATATAGTGCAATAAGGCGTATTCTTTTGAGGAAAGCTGGATTTCCCTGTCCTTCCGGAATACCCGGCGGGTATCCACATGAAGGGATAGATCCCCTACCGTTAAGACATTGCTCTTTTCCGTGACCGGTTTTCTCAGCAGAACCCGAAGCCTCGCCAGCAGTTCTTCAAAGGCGAAGGGCTTGATCAGATAATCGTCTGCTCCGGCGTCCAATCCTGTGACACGGTCTTCGATACTGTCTTTTGCCGTCAGCAGAAGGACTGGTACTGTACTCCCACCCGCTCTCATCTTGCCCAGGACTTCGATCCCATTCCTTTTCGGCATCATAATATCCAGAATGACGGCGTCATATTCTGCGCAGGATAAATAATCAAATACCTGCTCGCCGTCATAGCAGGCGTCAACGCTGTATCCCGCATCCCTCAAACGCTTGGCAATCAGGTGATTCAGATCCCGTTCATCTTCCGCAATCAAAATTCTCATTCTATCCCCCCTGCCTTTTCTTCCCATGGCACGTCGTTTCCTCCCATCCTTGTGGGAAACACGCGCCATTCCCGCCGTAGCCTCCAAAAAGGGCGCTTATTCTCACTGTTATTATAACAAATACGCTGTCGAATTGCTATGCCAATGAAGGACATCCGCAGCGGGACACGCCGCGGATGTCCTTTCTAATAAGCTATATTTCTGCTAAAATCAATCCCAACGATCTGCGCTCCACTCAATGATGTTGCCGGTGGAAGCATCGATTGCAAATTCATACTCCATCTGGTTGTAGTAAATTTCCCCTTCATAAATCTGGCGTCCGTCGTCATTCTCCAGATTGATGCGGATATCGTTTTCCGTCGCGCCGGATACCTTCGCCAGCGCCAGGCTGCGGGCCTCCTCTAAGGAGATCACATCCCCGGTATTACCGCCAGTGTTGGGGGCATAATTTTCAATGTCATAATCGGAAGAAAGGATCGCCCCGGTGTCTTTGGCAATTTGATAGTCATATTCCGTACCGTTGGCGTAAAATTCCACTTCATAAACAGCGTGCCCGTCATCATAGTCCTCTTTCACCCAGAGGAACTGAGTATCCGCTTCGCTGACACCCGCGTTTTCCAAGGCGATGCTTTTGGCCTGTTCCTGGGTGACGGCGGAAGCCGTATTTTCAGCGGATGAGGATGTCGTTGTGTTTCCATTGGAAGAAGCCGTGTCGGAATTGTTCTGGGAGGAGGTTTCTGTATTGCCCGCTTGAACCCCAGCTTCATTCCGATCATTATTTTCAAAAGAAGACTGAAGAACCTCTCCGGAGCTTCTCAGGATATCGTAGTCATAGCTTCTCTCTGCGGTAGTAAAATCGATATCATAAATGGCCCGGCCGTCTTCTCTGTCTTTGCTGATCCGAAGGGACAATACTTCCTCTTCTGTCACACCCGCATGGGAAAATGCGGCCTTTTTCGCTTCCTCTTCGCTGATGTCATGATTCCCCAGATTCACCGCCAATACTGTGACCCCGCTGATCGCCAAAAGTGCAGCCACTGCGACGATGATCACTACTTTTCTGTTTAATTTTTTTAAGAATTCAAATTTCATAGGATTACCCTCTTTCTATCTGATTTATTTTTTATTTTTGACTGTATCTGAAGTATACCTGTCAAAAATTAAAGAAAGATTAAAGAAAAAAATTTTTTTGCTTTTTTCTACATAAAATAAGCCAGGAGGAAGATCGCAATCTCTTCCTCCTGGTCCAAGTAAATACTCCTTATTTTTTACAGCAGAGATTCAAATAACACCCTAACAGAATGTTACTCAGGAAATACACTGCGACGGCAATCCCCAACAACAGCATCGGATCACTTTTAGCAGAAACGACGGGAATCGGAAAAAGGCAAAATAGGCAAATACCGCAAAGCATACGCTCTCCACAAAATTCATTATGCCAATGATGCGGTACGCTTTTGTTCGGTCGAAAGATTCCTTGGCCTGTTTGGTGCCGAAAAATCCCGCAACCAGCCAGCCGCCCTTGCCGCAAAGGGCTAAAATCCCCAAAAGCAGCGACAATGCTGAGAAAAGAAGAAATAAACTCCCAACCATACGATTGCCTCCTTTGGTCTTTCTGTTTACTTTTTGAAGATAACATACAAGCAACATTTCTATGGCGATTTCCGCTATCTGTATCCAATTCTATTCGTCAACGCTTTCCCATATACGGGCCATACGGCTGTCCGGCAATCAGCCGGCTGCCGTCAGAAAAGCCTTCCGGCCGGTCTTTCAAAAGCTGAATCAGCGTTTTTCTCAGCGTATCAATCCGATCGTAGTATTTGGGATCCAAAATCCGGTTGTGCAGTTCTTTTGGATCAGCAGAAAGGTCAAAATACTGCTCTTCTCCGGTTTCGGTATACCAGATATATTTATCTTTCTCTGTGACAATCCAGTGATTGGAATCTTCCCCATAAAAATGCTCTCCATGCAAAAAAGCACGGATCGGCTTCTGCCGTCCGGCAACTGCCGGCAACAAACTCTCTCCGTCTATCTGCTCTGGGATAGGCGCGCCGGCAAAATCCAAAAGGGTCGGCATAATATCCCGCAGCTCCACCACCTCATGGCAGACCGTTCCCGGTCTCATTCCCGCAAGAAGAGACTCATTGCCGGAAATCAGCAGCGGAATCCGACAGCTGCCTTCATACGGCCTCGCTTTTCGAAACATATGGTGGTCGCAAAGTTCTTCTCCGTGATCTGAAGTAAAGAGAAACAGGGTGTTGTCATATTCTTCATACTCCACCAGCGCCTGAAGCAACCGTCCGATCTGATGATCCAAGTGGGTAATACAGGCGTAATAACCGATCTGTGCCTCACGAATCAGGTCTGGATCAACCGGACCGCATTTGGAATCAAACACTCTTCCCTGTGACACCAGCAAGCTGTCGTCCTCCCAGTCTCCCACCGCTGGAGGAGACAAATTTCGGCCGCGGTAAAGATCAAAATAATAACCAGGCGCATCAAAGGGCGGATGGGGACGCACATAAGACGCCATCAGAAAAAACGGTCTTTCCGGGTCACGTCTGCGCAAAAAGTCGATACTGCGGTCGCTGACCCAATTGGTGGGATGATACTTCTCCTCATAAATCCAAGGACGAGCCACCCAGCCGTTGCATTCCAGCCCGGTATCTGTAACGTCAGCGTCCACTCCCTTTTCCTGCTTCAGCCAATGAAAATAGTCATCCGCAATCTTCTGAGACTCTTTCCAGGGCGCAGACGCATAGCGGCTGTAATGGAGATATCCGTCGTGAAGCTCTACATTCTGAAAGCCCAGATAGTTGCGCATGGGATGAACATGCATTTTCCCTACACATTGGGTCTGATATCCTGCTTTGGTCAACTCTCCCGCTAGAGTATGAGGATAACGCCATGGAATCCCATCCTCATATCCGGTACGCCCGTGATGCTCCTGGGAAAGGCCTGTATGCAGCGCCGCTCTGGCGGCAATACAGCTGGGACAGGAACTGTACGCATGATCAAAAGAGACTCCCCGGCTGGCAAGGGTATCCAGATAAGGCGTCTTGACATCGGGATGCCCTGCGTAACCCAAACAATCGCCGCGCAGCTGGTCAGTCATAATCAAAACAATATTGGGACGTTTTGGCATAGAAATCCTCCTTTGCGCTAGTCCATTCCTTTTCAACTGGTTTTCAGCAGAAAGAGCAAAAAGCAGAAACACAAGTTTGCGGAACATCGATTGTTCTATCCAGCTAGATGAAAAGTACTTTGTCTTATTTACCTTCATCATACACCCGAGAGGGGAAAAGTCAATAGGTTTTCCCCAACGATCTTGCATTTGACAGTATTTTTGCCTATACTGATTAAATAAGAAAGATTGGCGCAGCGGAGGAATCAGTATGGAAGGATTAGAACAAAAATTGCAGGACAAATTTTCCTTTTGGGAACACCTGACACAATCTCAAAAAGAGCGGATGATTGCCAACACGCAAGAAGTGACCTATCCAAAAGGGGAAAATGTGCACGGCTCCAAACGGCTGTGTACCGGCGTGCTGCTGATCGAAAAGGGTGCTTTGCGCACCTATCTCTTGTCTGACGAAGGGCGGGAAGTGACCCTCTACCGTCTGGGAGAAGGGGATATCTGCATGCTTTCCGCTTCCTGCATCTTAAAGAGCATCACCTTTGACGTATTCGTTGATGCGGAAGAGGAAAGCCGCGTCCTGCTGATCCAATCCCAAACCTTTTTGCAGATTATGAATGAGAATATCTACGCCGAGTGCTTTGCCTACAAGGTCACCGCAGACCGTTTTTCCGATGTGGTCTGGGCAATGGAGCAGATCTTATTTATGAGTTTTGATAAACGCTTGGCCCTGTTTTTGCTGGAGGAATCCGAAAAAACCGGCAGCTTGGAGCTGTCCCTCACCCACCAGCAGATTGCCAAATACTTAGGCAGTGCTAGAGAAGTGGTCACCAGGATGCTGAAATACTTTGTAGCAGAAGGATTGGTAGAGCTTTCCAGAGGCGGCGTCACCCTGCTGGATCCAGAGGGCTTAAAAAAGCTGTTGTAGCTGCTTCTGTTGCTCAAGTATGGGGAGCCGGCGTTTTGGAAGAAACGTTCTACCCCTGAGAGAATAGACAAAACGGTGGAGGAACCTGAGGTTCCTCCACCGTTTCTTTTTTACGAAGAGCATCCATAGTAGATCCCATCAAACCTTACTATACCCCGGCGATCATTGCCTCCAACGCCTGCTTTGGCTTTACACCCACAGAGGAAGAAACAACCTTCCCATCTTTAAACAGGTAGAGGGTGGGAATGCTCATTACCTGGAACTGCATTGCCAGTTCCTGTTCTTCGTCCACATTGATTTTGCCCACCTTAATCTGGGGATTTTCTTCCGCCAACTGGTCTACAATAGGGGAAAGCATTTTGCACGGTCCGCACCAAGACGCCCAAAAATCCACCAGGACAGGTTTTTCGCTCTTTAATACTTCGGTTTCAAAATTATTTTTGGTAATCGTCATCACTGACATACTTTTCAGCTCCTTTTCTCTATAAAAACAAGGGTTGTTTTTTCTTTCTGATTCTATTATATCCCATTTTTCCATAAAATCAGTGATTAAGTCACAAAACCAGACTTTATTGGTCTGATTTTAGAATATCCGCGTCCAGTTACTTTAAGGAGAACAGGTTGGCGTCTTCTGTAAAGCCTTTCAGGTTATAGAGAAACAGCACATCGGTAATACCGTGTTCTGTGACAAATTGAGAAACCGGCTGACGGTAGTATCTTAAATCAATCAGGGAAACCTCTTCAAAGTCCCCGATGGCAAACTGAGCAAAGGTATTGGCGTAGGAGTCCTTGAGAAGCAGCAATTTTTTGCCGTTTTGATTTGGTGTCTGAATGGTGGTAACCGGTTGGTTTCCGTTGAGGTACACCGAGTATTTATCCTTCTGTTCCAGATAGGAGCGGGCGTAAAAATCATGGGTGATCTCTTTGCCGTTATCATAATTGATGGAGATTTCTCCCAAATTTTTGGGAGAATAGGCAATCAGGCTGTCCGGTTTGTGAGGATAATACCCCACCTTAGAGTAGGTCGTGCCGAGAAAATCATCCGAGAGGGTGCTGATTTCATAATCAGACTGGTCATGAGGCTCCATCCCTTTTTCCTTGATCCAGTCCTGATAGACATAATAGGCACCAAGTGAGGTCCAGTGATGGTCGGTACGGTAATAAATCGGTTCGTCGCTGTGGTTTTTCAGCACAGAGGTCATGTCCAGCAGATTGGGAACCTCCTTTTTGGCCTCCATCAGCAGATCGCTCTGGTCC
The DNA here is from genome assembly GCA_944382885.1 of uncultured Clostridia bacterium. GTDB lineage: Bacteria > Bacillota > Clostridia > Oscillospirales > Ruminococcaceae > Massiliimalia. The sequence continues at coordinate 9,520 of CALWNT010000009.1, forward strand.
ACATCAGGATGGCAGGAGGGCAATTTCTCCTCCAACACAGAAGCCGCCGTTGGAATCAGCATGGTCTGGGTGTTGACGCCCTGTTCCTCCATCCGTTTGGTAAAGTCTGAAACGAATTTCAAATTCTGATGATAACGTTTTTCGTCCACAGCCTGAAAAGTTTCAATTAAATAGTTGTCTTTGGCAAAATATACGCCGCCGGAGTCCTTTTTCTGCATCATCTGTTCAGAGAAGCTTTTCATTCCGACCCATTGATCCCGCAGGAGGAACTGATCTGTCACATAATTTTCAAAGCCTTTATTAAAGCTGCCGTCGAGAAGGGTCTGAAGGGAAAATTCCGGAAACTGCGTCAAATACCGGTTTTCATTTTCTGAAAACTCCCTTTTCGGGGCAATTAGATTGCAGACTGTCAAAACCCCTAATAACCCCAGAAACGAGAAGGTCAGTGCTTTCTTTTTCATAATTCCTTACCTCCTTAAAATCTGAAATATAAGAATGGGTTATAGGTTCCGTCTACCAGATAGGCGACGCAGATGAGAAACAGGCACAGACTCCCCACACATACGATAAGAGTCTTCAGGCCCTCCCGCTTTTTGCCCCGAAGCAGCAGGTTCTTCACCGCACGGGTAGGATACGGGGTAGAACCCACCGCCGCAACCAGTAACAGCAGCAGGTTGGACAGCAGGGTATAAACCGCCATAGAATTGACCAGGGAAACGCCGCCGATTCCAAAAAGGCGTCCCATAAAGGTGAGCACCTGTGGCAGAGAATCAAAGGCGAACAGCGCCCATCCCAAAAGGACGAAAAAGATGGTGTAACAATGGGCGATCACCGGATGCTTTTGCAGCCATTTTAACAGGAAGAGCTTTTCTAAAAGGAGCAGCAGAAAATAGTAGACGCCCCAGAAAAGGAAGTTCCAGCTGGCGCCGTGCCAGATGCCGGTGAGCAGCCATACCACCGCCATATTGAAGATCTGCCGCCCCAGTCCCCGGCGGTTTCCTCCCAGGGGGATATAGACGTACTCCTTAAACCAGGTGCTCAGGGAAATATGCCATCTTCTCCAAAATTCGGTAATGCTTTTGGAGAGGTAGGGATAATTGAAGTTTTCCAAAAAGGTAAAGCCAAACATTTTTCCAAGCCCGATGGCCATATCCGAATAACCGGAGAAATCGAAATAGATCTGGAAGAAGTAGGCGAACAATGCCACCCAGGAGCCCAGCACGCTGGCCTGATTGTCCGGCAAGGCAGACAGCTGAGACCAGATGATGCCCACGTTATTGGCGATCAGCACCTTTTTCCCCAGGCCGGTAATAAACCGCTGAATGCCGTCGGAGAACTGATCGATGGTCTCCCGCCGGTGATCCATCTGTTCCGCCACTGTGGCATAACGCACGATCGGCCCGGCAATCAGCTGCGGGAACAAGGTCACGTAAGTCCCGAAACTGACGATATTTTTTTGCAGCTTGGTATCTCCACGATAGACGTCTATGGTATAGGACATGGTTTGGAAGGTGTAAAAGGAGATCCCAATCGGAAGGGGAAGACCCGGCAAAGGAATAGACGTCCCCAAAAGCGCATTTAAGTTTCCCACGACAAAATCGCCGTATTTAAACACGCCAAGCAGCACAACATTGATGAGAACAGACCAGAACAAAACCACTTTTGCCTTTCTGTTTCCGCGATAACGATCCACTAACATCCCGGAAACGTAATTAAGCAGAATGGAAAAAAGCATCAAAACCACATAAACCGGTTCTCCCCAGGCGTAGAATAAAAGGCTGAAGAGAAACAGAACCAGGTTTCTCAAAACATGAGACGAAAAGAAACTGTACCCCTTATCCTTTCCCTGAAAGGACGGTACACAATAGTACACCAACAAAACAGCTGGCAAAAACAAGAATAAAAAGGTCAAGCTGCTGAAAACCATGTTAAAATTCCTCCGGATGACAAAATTTAAAAACAAACAGACGCCGATTCCCATCATTGGGGGGCACTGAATGTAAGAAACACTGTTTTTCCCGTTTCGGGACGAAGGTGGAAAACGCCGTATCAGCCCCAGACGGGCTGAACTATATAAAGAAGCCAATCAATAGACGCGGCGCTGAGGGAAAAAGTTTTGGAAAATCTTTCTTTTTTAAGATGGGGGACCACTCGCATGATACAGAACCCTACTGATCTCATAGGAACGACGAGCATTACAAATTATCTTGATTATATTATGACAGGAAGGGCATTAGCCCGTTCCGGCGTCAGCCGGATGTCATAGGGAAAAATGTTCTCGTTATGGTCGAAATCTTTGATTTCGGGTACCATAGAGGTTATTATACCATATCTAGAAAACTATTTGCGCAACTGGGATGTTTTCGTTTTTTGCCCATCGGGCAAAATGCCGGCCGTCCTTTATGGCCGGCAAGAATACTCCCTGATAGCAACAGATTGCGCAAGCTTTTCTGTTGCTATTATACCATACCATATTTTCCGCAAAGAATACAGAGAAAATGAAAAATTTTACTTGCATATCTTCGTAATTTGTACTATCATAAGAAAGTAACTGAAAAAAGTTTGCAAGAATATAGGCTTTATGTGGAGAGTTGTCCGAGTGGTCGAAGGTGCAGCACTCGAAATCCTCTCCAACTCAGGCTCTTACATCCGCCTGATTTCCCTTATTTAAAGGGATTTTCATAGATTCAAAAAACTGAATATCTTGTTGTTCTAACACGTCGTTCTAACATTTTGGATTTTCCTTTTTTTGAGGTTCAGAGTGTTTTTACCGTGTTTGACATACACGGAGACGTATCGAAGTGGTCATAACGGGACTGACTCGAAATGTTGCGGGGAGTTGTCCGTTTCGTCCAGCCGAAACCGTGTAACTATGCGGGTTTTACCCGGTTCGAAAATTGAATAAGTTTGCTGTTCTTTCCGTCAGTTCTTTCCAAAGCCCTTTTTCATCGAAAAAAAGCGAGGAAAAACAGCGGTTGAGCATATAGGGAGCGGTATCG
>CALWNT010000010.1 GCA_944382885.1 uncultured Clostridia bacterium
GAGATGGCCTGTGTGGTGGCCTATGCCTATGAAATCGATCAGGGAACCAGCGCCTTGGACGAGATACAGGTAAATAACACGGCTTCACTACTGGGGCGGGCGGTCATCTCCGCCGGAGACCAGATAAAGATCGATGCTCAGGAGTCTGGAGGCCAGGTGAACAGGGCTGTCCTGACCATCTATAAAATCGGCGATGACAATTATGCCAACCGGCTGCAAGACGTGCTGTTCGACCTGTTTCGGTATGAGCAAAAAGAAGACGGAACATACGACTGGGTGCGCACCGATCTGACAGCAAAAGGACCTCCTTCCGATGATGGGGGACATCATTTTATCACCGGCGGAGACGACGTCGAGGGCGCTATTATCCTGAACTTCCTGGACGAGGAGGCGGAGGGACAGCGTTCCTACTACAACACTCTCTACCGTCTGACAGAGTTCCAGACGTTGCCCGGTTACGAGCTGGATGAAACCCCCCGATACTATGTGTGGTGCGAGGAAGGTAAGACGGCGGAGCAGACTGCCGCAGACATGGCTGATATCTTAGCGGAGGTAAAGGTGGATCTGGAGCAGGTCACTTTCATTCTCTTCGGTGAAAGCAAGACGGAGTATATTAACAACGAGCCCATTACTACTTCTATCACTGTCACCAAGCAATGGCAGGACATGAACGGGGAGGAATCCCCTGCGGGGGATCTGCCGGAGAGCATTACCCTCGCCCTATACCAGCATATAGGCGATACAAAGGCTCAGTATGGCGAAGCGGTTACCGTTACTCCAGATGAAAATGGCAACTGGGCCTACACCTGGGAGAGCCTGCCCAGGAAAGATGAAAATGGAAACTACTACACCTATTCTGTGGAAGAGACGGCCATTGGCGGAGAGACAGACATGGACGGATATGAAGCTTCTTACTTCTATCCCAACGATGGCAATGCTGACACAGGAATTGACCAAGGTGAGATTCAGATCACCAACACCAAAATCGCCAGTTTTGTTTTACCAGAGACCGGCGGAATTGGAACAACTCCCTTTATAATCGCAGGACTGCTCTTTGTGGGAATGTCCGGCGTTGGATACTTATACATCAGACGAAAACGACGGAAAGGGGGACACGCGCACTGAGCAACCTGACAGTATGACGATATTTAGTTTTAGACAAACTCAAAATTAGAAAGGAGAAACAATTGATGAAGAGGATCAAAAACTTGGCAGCAATCCTGCTGTCGCTAGCTATGGTGATGCTGATGACTGTTCCGGCTTTTGCCGCCGGCGCTTACTCCATCACGATTCAGAACGAAAAAGAAGGACATACGTATGAAGCCTACCGGATTTTCGCCGGAGATGTATCCAGCGATGCGGCGCAGGGGGGCAATGAGGAAGGCCCCATCCTATCCAACATTGTCTGGGGAAATGGCGTGAATGGCCCTGGGCTGCTGGCGGCGCTGAAAGTTGCTGATGCCGAAAAATACGGCGAATGCACAACAGCCGCTGATGTGGCCAAAGCGCTGGACGCCGATAATGCCACCGCTGCCGATGCCGCCGCGTTTGCTGAAATAGCTGCGGAACATTTGACGAATGTAGCGGGAACCGCTACTGCGCCGGTAGAAGGTAATTATGTCATCAACAATCTGGCCGCAGGCTACTATCTGGTGAAAGATCAGGACGGTTCCTTACAGGGCGATGCTGATGCTGCCACCGAATATATTGTTCAGGTGCTGGGCAACGTGGCTATGGAACCCAAAGACAGCGACATCCCCACTGTGGAGAAAAAGGTTTCGGAAGAGGACTATCGTCAGGATGACGGATATGGAGCCACCTACAACGACGTGGCCGACTGGGATATCGGCGATTCCGTGCCCTTTAAGCTCATCGGTTCGATTCCCGATATGTCTGCCTATGACACCTATGAGTACATCTTCACCGATACCCTGTCCAACGGTCTGACCCTGCAGGAGGGAACTATTAACGTATACATCGCAGTAAACAGAGATGATGAAGTACGCGAATATACTCCTTTGACCGAAGGGGAGGATTATACCCTCACGCTCAATAACGTTACAAACGGCGGCGGTAGCTTTTCCATTGCTTTCGATGATTTGAAGACCGCTCCTTATATGGACCAGGGGAATCGGCAATATGTTATTGTAACCTATGATGCCACGCTGAACACCAATGCCGAAATCGGCCTTCCCGGCAACCCCAACAGCGTGGATCTCCAGTTCTCCAACAATCCCAACGGAGATGGATTGGGACGCACCGCGGAGGATACTGTTATCGTTTTCACCTATGAGTTGGATGGCACCAAGGTGGACGGAGCGGATCTTGACACCAAATTGGAAGGCGCTGAGTTCGTGCTGTTTAACGGTGGGCATACGAGGGTCGCCCATATCGAAAACGGCAAGATAGTTGGATGGGTTAATCTTCCGGCTGGATACGATTACGAGAATTACAAAGAAATCCCCTATGAAGTGTGGGAAGCATTCAACGCGACTACCAATGTGATTATGACTTCCACTGCAGAGGGTGTATTTGGCGTATCCGGGCTAGATGACGGCACCTATCATCTTTTGGAAATCAAGGCTCCCAATGGGTACAATCTTCTGGAGACTGATGTGAGAATTGATCTAGCGGCTACAACAGCCAACGGACAGAATTGGAATGGTGTTGCCAACACCGCCCTCACTGCCCTGACAATTGCCGTTAACCAAGGTGCTGCTGAAAACGGTAATGCAGATACCGGTGCCGTGAATGTCACTGTAACCAATAATCAGGGTTCAACGCTCCCTGAAACCGGCGGCATAGGTACCACGCTGTTTTATATCATCGGCGGTGTGTTGGTTGTCGGTGCCGGCATCCTCTTGATTGTCCGTTTCCGTATGAAAGCCAGCAATAAGAAGTAAACTGATCTTACATAACTGCTGTGGCCGGGAGGAGAAACCGCCCCTCCCGGCTGTACAGCGGTAAGGAGAACCTTGTATGAAGGAAAAAGCTTCTAAAAAAAACAGAGTTACTGTCATACTTTTGGTCGCTGTGCTTCTTGCAGGGCTGTCTTTACTGCTGTATCCATTGCTTTCCGATTACTGGAATTCAATACACCAGTCCCAGGCAATCTCCACGTACATGGATGATGTATCAAAGTTGGACGACAGCACTTACAATGCGTTATGGGAAGAAGCGCAACGTTATAATGCTTCTTTGTTAGAAGATGAAAACCGGTTCTTCCCAGACGAGAAGGAGCGGCAACAGTATGAACAGCTGCTGAACATATCCGATAAGGGTGTCATCGGATATATAGAGATCCCCAGTATCGATGTGGCACTGCCCATCTATCACGGAACCAGCGAAGAGATACTTCAGGTGGCAATTGGGCATATTGAGGGTTCATCCCTGCCGGTAGGCGGGCCGAGCACCCACTGCGTCATTTCCGGGCACCGGGGCCTTCCGTCCTCCAGATTGTTTACAGACATCGACCAGCTTGTAGAAGGGGACATATTTACTCTGCTGGTGTTGGATGAAACGCTGACTTATGAAGTCGATCAAATCCGTATTGTGGAGCCGGACGATACCTCCTTGCTGGCAATTGAAGAAGGAGAGGATCTCTGCACCTTGGTCACATGCACGCCCTACGGCGTAAATTCTCATCGCCTACTGGTGCGGGGGCATCGTGTGGAAAATCAGGAAGCGGCTGGTATATTGCGAATCACGGCAGATGCTATGATGATCGATTCCCGTTTTGTAGCGCCGATTCTCGCAGTTCCAATTTTGTTTGTGATTGTCCTGTTTATCGTGCTGCGGCCGTTAAAAAGGAAAAAGAGGAAGACGGCAAAAGGCGTGAAAGAGGTGATGGATGGGTGAAAGCGAAAAATATTTTAAAACGGTTCGGAACGTTGTTGCTTGTCTTTTTGCTTGGAATTTCCGGCATGACAATGACCGCGCTTGCCAGTGGAAAGATTGACCTTGGACGTCAGGGCTCTCTAAGTGTGTATTTTGGTGAGAATGGGATAGGATTTTCAGACGTAGCTTTCTCTATTTATCGGGTTGCTGGTATTTCAGAGGAGGGGACGTATACGTTGACCGGTGATTTTGCGCAGTATCCAGTTCGCCTGGAAAATTTAGACAGCTCCGGCTGGCGAGCATTGGCGCAGACGCTGGACGCCTATGTTGCCCGCGATGGGATCGTCCCGATTACAACCCGGAAAACAGAACAGAACGGGCGCTTTCAGCTTACCGGGATTTCTGTGGGTCTTTATCTGGTAACAGGTGAGCAATATGTGGACGGCAGTATTGTTTATACGCCTGAGCCTATATTGGTATCCATGCCTGGGCTGGACGCAGACGATGAATGGGACTACAGCGTGGAAGCTTCATGTAAATTTGACCAAGAAGATACGGCAGATTCATCTGTGAGCCGTAAAGTGCAGAAGGTTTGGAAAGATGACGGCAACGAGACGAAGCGGCCGGAGGAGATCATGGTTCAGCTTCTGGAAAATGGAAATGTTGTGGATACAGTTGTTCTGAATCAGAAAAACAACTGGGAATATGTGTGGAATGATTTGGACAGCAGATCTAAGTGGCAAATAGTGGAGGCCAAAGTGCCAAATGGATATACGGTTACCATGGCACAGGAGGGCAATGTCTTTGTACTGACCAATACTTATCCTCGCAAGCAGCCGCCTACGCTGCCGCAGACAGGAATGTTATGGTGGCCTGTACCGATTCTTGCCTGCGCCGGCCTTGCGTTGCTAATCACTGGATTGATTTTACGGCGCAAACAGGGTGATCCGCATGAAAAGTAAAAGAAACGGGGGCACCTTTCTCATTGTGATTGGGCTGCTGTTGATTGCAGCAGCCCTTTTCCTTATTGGATATAATCTGTATGATGAATACAGGGCGGGGAAGTCATCAGAACACATATTAACAGTGCTGCAGAAGAAGATACCGGATAGCAGTGCGGCGGAAGGTTCCGCGCAAGCTGATTTGGAACCAGACTCGGCGGAACTGCCGGATTATATTCTTAATCCGGATATGGAGATGCCGGTAGCAGAGATTGATGGTTATAATTATATTGGCATCTTGGAGATTCCCTCCTTAGAGTTGTTCCTACCTGTTATGAGTGAATGGAGTTACCCGAACCTGAAGTTCGCGCCATGCCGTTATAGCGGTTCCGCCTATACCGGGAATTTTACAATTGCCGGCCACAATTACAGCACACATTTTGGCCCGATCAGGAATATGGAAACAGGTGATCAGGTCATATTTACAGATATAAAGGGGCGAAGCTTTTTCTATGAGGTACAGACGGTAGAGACCTTAGAACCTACTGCCATCGAAGATATGCTGAGCGATGAATGGGATCTTACCCTATTTACTTGTACTTCCAGCGGTCAAGCACGCGTAGCCGTGCGTTGTTTCAAGGTGGATCAATCATTTGCAGAAAGATAACTGTGAATAGAAAATTGGCTGAACACGCATCAACACACAGACGATCTCAAAAAAGGCATATCAATGGGAAAAAGCAGGTGCGCAGCGATAAGGCTGTTCAAGACTAGGCCAATCCTCGCACGGGACTGCGCATAATCATCCATAAAATAGCAGTTCCGAAAATCTGCCCTATCTGCGATCATCCTCAGAACTATTTTAAGCTGCATGAGAGCAATTATTGATTCCATCTATGGTGTCTTGGCTGAAAGGATACAAAACAGGAACGGCCTGAATTCAGACCGTTCCTGTTTGCCTTATCTTTGCAGAATAAATGATTATTTATTCTCTTTTCTCTTCACAGTATCCCTTTTTTGAGGAGCGGTTTTACAATTTGAGCCGTTATCCTTGGAAAAATGTGTTTGGAAGGAATCAAAGGAATTTGACGGGAGAATTTATTTTTGAACTCAAACGGCAGAGGGGAAATGATTTAAGAACATTTTTGCAAATCATTTTTTCTATGCTACAATAGTATTGATTGATCATCGAAAACTTGAAAATGATTTTTCTGTTCAGCTGTGTCAAGCCGTGCGGAAAGGGGAAATGATTGGGGGAGTTTGTATTGAGTGAATCGATTATGGTAGTAGATGATGAAAAAGAGATTACCGATCTGGTGGCTCTATATCTGGAAAACGAGAATTTTACAGTGTACCGATGCTATTCCGCTCAGGAAGCGCTGGACTGTTTAACACAGCAAAAACTGGATCTGGCTGTTTTAGACGTCATGCTGCCTGGTATGAGCGGATTTGATCTTTGCCGAAAAATTCGGGAGAAAAACACCTTTCCGGTGATGATGCTCACCGCCAAAGGAGAGGAAATCGATAAGATTACAGGGCTCACCTTAGGGGCGGACGATTATATGACAAAGCCTTTTCTTCCTCTGGAGTTGGTTGCCCGGGTAAAGGCGCAGCTGCGCCGGTATAAGCGGTATAATACGCCGAATCAGCCGGAGGAGGAACTGATCGAGCATTCCGGACTGGTATTAAACCTCAAAACCCATGAGTGTTTCCTCAACGAAAAGCCGCTAAGCCTCACTCCCACGGAATTTACCATCCTGACGCTCCTTTGCCGAAAGCCCGGCTGTGTCGTCAGCTCGGAAGAACTGTTTCATGGAGTGTGGGGAGAGGAATACTATCAAAAAAACAACAATACCATTACGGTGCATATTCGCCATTTGAGAGAGAAAATGGGAGATTCTTTTGAAAATCCCAAATATATTAAAACAGTTTGGGGGTACGGTTATAAAATTGAAAAATAAGAGAATCAATTGGAAAAAAGTATTTTTAGCAATGGGCTTGGGCTTTTTGAGCTGTATCGGCGTCTTTTTTCTATTGGATCAGGTATTCAATGGCGTTTTTTTGGACTGGTTTTCAAACAATTACATGTATACCCGTACCCTTTGGACCAATGATGTCGAACAGCCGGTTTTTGCACAAGAGGTTAACTGGAGTCAGGTGAAATGGCTGCTGTTTTGGGTGTTTGTGATTCTGGTTTTGCTGTGGATTTTATCGATAGTCGCAGTCTCCTTTTGGTCCGCCCGGAAAAAAGAACGGGAGATGATTGCGGATACCGGAGAGATGATCCAGCGTTATTTGCAACAGGAGAAGCACGCTTCGGAGATTTTTTCCCAGGAATATGCGCAAATATCCGCTCCGATTATGGAGCTCAAGGCTTCCTCTCAGCGTCAGGAACAGCTTCTCAGGGAAGAGGCCAGCAGAAAAAATGATTTAATTACCTACCTGGCCCACGATTTGAAGACCCCGCTCACTTCCGTAATCGGCTATCTGAGCTTATTGGAGGAAGCTCCCGATATGCCGCAGGAGCAGAAAGCTAAGTATGTTTCCATTACATTGGAAAAGGCGAAGCGGCTGGAACATCTGATTAACGAATTTTTTGACATTACCAGGTATAATCTCCAGCAGGTCATGCTGGAAAAGGAACGGATCGATTTAAGCTATCTGCTGATTCAGCTGACGGATGAGTTTTATCCGATTCTTCAAGCGCACGGAAACAGGTTGTCGCTGCACACACCGGAACATCTGGAAGTATACGGAGACCCGGACAAGCTTGCCAGGGTATTCAATAATATTTTAAAAAACGCCATCGCTTACAGTTATCCCGAAACGGAAATCAAGCTCTGGACGGAGGAAACAGAAAATAATTGCCAGATCTTCTTCCAGAATCAGGGAAAAACGATTCCGAAGCAAAAACTGGAGAGCATATTTGAAAAGTTTTTCCGGTTGGACGACGCCAGATCAACGAACACTGGCGGCGCTGGATTGGGCCTTGCGATCGCCAAAGAGATTGTCGCTCTCCACGGAGGGGAAATCACGGCTTCCAGCGAGGAAGAGGTTACAACTTTCTGCGTCAAGCTTCCGAGAAAGGAATAACGCCATCTTAATCTTTTCTTAGGAAAATCACAACAGAATCTCAAGAGAAAAAGATGTCCTGTTTGCTACACTATTAGCAGACAGGGCATTTTGCTCTTTCGAGAGACCATTCCCCCAATCAACATGGACGGAACAGGGAACCAAGTAATGAAGCAGAAAGGCGGTGCATGACATGGACAGATCAAAAAATTCATCTTTTTCTCCCCGTAAGAAAAAAAGAAAACTTAGAAAATGGGTAAAAACAGTATTGGTATTGACCGCTGTATTTCTGGCGGTGCTGTGGGGAATCCATACGCCGGCATTTTCGGACTGGAAAGACTTCTTTACCGGAACTGTGGGCGAGGGCAGTCCCTTGATCCTTTCAGACCCAAGCGGCAAAAGCGTTTCGCTGGGAAAACTGAAAAGCCGGTATGGGGTTTTGCTGGACGCTTCTTCCGGAACAATCTTGGCGGAGAAACGCGGAAGCGACAAGATTTATCCTGCGTCGCTAACAAAGATGATGACGGTGATTCTGTCTTTGGAAAGTCTGAGGGATATTACGGATACGGTAGTGATGCCGGAAGAAATTTATCCGACACTTTATGAGGACAACGCTTCTATGGCAGGATTTCTGCCAGGCGAACGGGTGACCTATGAGGATCTGCTGTATGGGGCGATGCTTCCCTCCGGCGGGGAATGCTGCCTTGCGTTATCTAATGAGATCGCCGGATCGGAAGAGGCCTTTGCAGAGCGGATGAATGAAAAAGCAAAGAAGCTGGGCATGACCGGGACCCATTTTGTCAATTCCACTGGCTTACATGAAGCAGACCATTACTCTACAGCGGAGGATATGGCGCAGCTGCTGCGGTACGCTCTGCAAAATGAGAAGTTTCGAAAAATTTTTACGTCTAAAAGCTATCTTTCCTCTCAAACGAAGGAGCATCCTCAGGGGATCACTATGTACAGCACCTTATGGAAGGATTTGGAGACCGGAACCTTTGAGACTGGGAAAATCCTAGGGGGAAAAACGGGCTATACTCCGGAAGCCGGGCTCTGTTTAGCCAGTTTCGCACAGGTAGAGGGAAAGGAGTATCTTCTGGTAACAGCAAAAGCCCCAGGAGATCATGATACCAGGCCATACCATATTGACGATGCCCTAACTGTTTTTCAGCGTTTGGGAAATCTCTTGTGAAAAGTGATAAATTTGGGAAGATATCATTTTTGATTTTCGTGAAGTTTTTGCATTGCAACATTTTTGTATTTAGCTAAAATAGAAAATAGATTTTCGGATAGGAACTCCGGAAAAATTTAGGAAAGCAATGGGGAACGAAGTATGAAAGACGATTTTTTTGCCGCATTGGCAAACTCCTACCGCCGGGAGATCATCCGGCTGTTGAAGAAAAAAAGTATGAGTGCGGGAGAGATTGCGGAGCATTTTGACATCTCGAAACCATCGATCTCACGGCACCTGGAACAGCTAAAAAATGCGGAGCTGGTGGTATCTAAACGAAAGGGGAATCAGATCATCTACTCTCTGAATATGAGCGTCATGCAGGAGGTGGGGATGGAGCTGATCGAGCTTTTTTCCGCGAAAGAGGAGGATTTGTCATGGAAAACCGAGCGTTAAAAATGTCGATTCTGCTTTTGTCTTTGATTGGTGTGGGGGTGACTATTTGGGTAGGGGAGACCCGATTCGGCATTTTTGTCACCCTGATGATCTGTCTGATTACGCTGCTGCTATTTTACCGGCATATCCCGGAACTGATCAATACAGAAAAAAACAGCCCCCAATCTCGGACGATATCCATGATTACCGTCTCTTCCGTTGTGCTGATTTTACTCTGTTTTCTTTTCGTGCAGGGGATTGAGAGAGGAAGCATTGGGGAACAATGGGGGAATTTATTTGCAGTTCTTCTGATTCTGTTTCTGCTGGTGTTTCTGGGAAATCTTGCTCCCAAGATCCCCTTTAACCGGTATACTGGGCTGAGGCTTCCCTGGACAATTCGGGATGAGGACACCTGGATCATCGCGCATCGGATTCTTGGCTATCTTTCTTTCCCGCTGGCCTTAATTTTTATCGTCCTGCTTGCGTCCGGATGTCCGCTGGAACCAGCGGCAGGCGGGGTAGTCTTAACTTGGGTGGGAGTACCGAGCATGATCTCCCTGTGGTATTATTATCGGAAATATACGGGGAAGCTGTAGGGAAATTTTTCAAAAAGGAATCCCTTTTACCAAACTGGGTTCTGTAAAAAACGAAACACAAACAAATTGGACGAATAAAAAGGAGAGGGGACACCCTCTCCTTTTTATTCGTCTTTTA
>CALWNT010000011.1 GCA_944382885.1 uncultured Clostridia bacterium
GTAGGCAGGAGCACAAAAATGACCAATCAAGAGATCTTTCGGATTGCAATGGAGCAGTCTGCCCTTGATTCCGCCTGTTCTGCAGATGACTTTCTGCGTAAAGATAATGTCGTGGTAGAATCAAACCCTCATCCTAAGGCAAGGAAATATCTAAAACTTCCCTTTGCCTGCGACCTGGTCTCCTATGGGACGAATATTGTCGCCTCTGTCAGCAGAGAGCTGAAGGATGAGGTGAAAAGCTATATTGACGCCTATCCGGTGGAACACTGTTTTGAAACGCCAAACCTTCATGTATTAAACGAGCTGCTGGGACGGTATGGTCTTGCGGTCTGTTTTATGGCGGAATATTTCCTGCCGGATCTGAAGAAGCTGAAGCCGCTGCCCTGCCCCTATCCAGTCAAGCTGTTAGAGCCAGAGGAATTTTCCAGTCTATATCTTCCTCAATGGGAAAATGCGTTAAGCGGACGGCGCAGGGAATTGGATGTGCTGGCTTTGGGAGCCTATGACGAAGATACCCTTGTGGGGCTGGCGGGGTGCAGCGCGGACTGCGATACCATGTGGCAGATCGGAATCGACGTGCTTCCCGCTTACCGCAGACAGGGAATCGCTTCCGCGCTCACCAGCGGACTTGCTCTGGAGATTTTAAATCGGGGAAAGGTTCCCTTTTACTGCGCCGCCTGGTCGAATCTAAAGTCGGTGCGCAACGCCTTAAAAAGCGGAATGATTCCCGCATGGGTAGAGCTGACGGCAAAGGAGCTTTCCTTTGTGGAGGACTGCAACCGCCTGTCTCATTAGCGGAAACGAACTTCGGCAAAGTGCTCGCGGGGAGCGGGAGAATCAAAAATGCCGTTGTGTTTCTCAAAAGAGCTTGCTATAATAAAACTATGATAAGAAGGAATTTTTGCCGGCTTGATCCGGCGCAAAGGAGATAGGATTATGAAATTTGTATTGTCTGCGTTTTCCGACGAAGCTTCTCCGGATTTTGTAAAACAGCTGGAGGCGCTGAAGAGAAACCATATTTCCCATATGGAGATCCGCGGCGTAAACGGAAAATCCATCCATCAGCAGAGCAATGAGGAACTCTCGGTGGTGAAAAAACAGATGGAGGAATATGGCGTGGGATTATCCGCCATTGGTTCCGCTATCGGTAAAATTTCCATTGAAGACGATTTTGCACCTCATGTGGAAGACTTTAAACGGATCATGGAGATTGCCCATACTCTGGGGACGGAAAATATCCGTATGTTCAGCTTCTTTATTCCCAAGGGAAAAGACCCGAAAAACTATAGAAGTCAGGTGTTGGAACGGTTAAATACCCTGCTGGAGCTTTCCGAGAAAGAGGGACTGTACTGTTGTCATGAAAATGAAAAGGAAATCTACGGGGATACGAAGGAACGCTGTCTGGATCTGTATTCTGTATTTGGCAGCCGTCTCCACGGAATTTTTGACCCGGCGAACTTTATCCAGTGCGGGGAAGATCCAGCTGGCATTATAGATGAGTTACTGCCCCATATGCACTATATGCATATTAAGGACGCGAAAAAGGCCACCGGTGCGGTAGTTCCCTGCGGATATGGAGACGGAAACATTCCGCTGCTGCTCCAGAAATTCAATCAGGGTGAAGGTGAGTGCTTTTTGACAGTAGAGCCTCATCTGACTGTGTTTGACGGTCTGTCTGATCTTCAGGGCGAGGAACTCAAGCACGAGTTCACCTATCCTTCCGGGGATGCGGCTTTCGATGCTGCCTGCCAAGCAGTACAGGATATTTTGAGAAATGGAAATTTTGATTACAGATAATCAATAGTATTGTTGACAACCCGCCTGCTGTGCCTTTTGTACAGCAGGCGGGTTCTTTCGTAAAAAAGGTTTATTTTTCGAAAATAAACAGAAATTTATCGATTCTATTTCATTTTAGTTACTTATCCCTGTTTCCTTTCAGCGAAAGAAGAAAGCACCTGGGAGCACCGGCTCCCAGACCCCGGCGCCCTTTGCTTGTCCAAAGGGTGCAAAAGACCCTGCTCAAGCGCCGCAGAGGCTTCCCAGCGGGTCTATAAAGTGTTCTCCTAACCATGTTAAGACGGAAACATTCAGTTTATAGCTCGTGCTGACAGTTATTATGGTAGCAGCTAATATTTTCTGTTGTACTCCGTTAGGAGTCAACTTCATAGATTTACACCAAGCCTTCACGGCGTTTGAGTGAAGCGTTTTGTATCCTTTGGCGCTCACCAAAGGATATCGGGGTGCCGGGGTGAAACGCCCGGCAAACGAATTGATAAAACAAATTTTGTTCTATCATAAAGGCTATGGGGGCGGTACCCCCACATAAAAAGATCAATTTCTATTTTTTACCTCAAACAGAAGAGAAAATGCAAAAAGAAGACAGCGGCAGGATTTTTCCTGCCGCTGTCTTCTAATATGTTGAAAGATACGTTATAGAACAATTGTTAAATGGTACCGTCCTGAATGCGCTTGAGAATTTTAAAGTAGGCGGGGATTAAAAATAGATCGGCCAGTACCCAAGCGAGGGGGCTGGCAAAACATGCCGCCGCAAAGCCAAAGATAGGGACAAGGAAAAGCCCGGTAATCCCCCTTGCGACCATTTCAAACACTCCTGCAAAGACAGCTACCTTGCTAAATCCCATCCCCTGAATCATCAGACGGAATACATTTACCGCTGTCAGCGGAATATAGAAAGCAGCGCAGGTAATCAGGAATCGGTAGGCATTTGCAATGATCTCCGTTTCAGAGCTGTCTACAAACAGAGTCGTCAGCGTTTTGCCGAAGAAAATTAAAATGAGCAGTGCGACAATGGAATAGACGCTACCAATCAGCATCCCTGCCCTTAAACCGGGATTGAGGCGCTCCGGCTTGTTGGCCCCGATATTCTGACCGCCATAGGTAGACATGGCCACTCCCATTGCGTCAAAGGCACAGGAGAAGAAGATAGAAAGCTTGTTTGCCGCAGTAACGGAAGCGACAATCATAGACCCCAGAGTATTGACCGAGGTCTGTAAAATGATGCTACCAATAGCGGTAATGGAAGTTTGCAGTCCCATGGGAATCCCTGTACCCAGCAAATCCATCATATAAGAGGTTCTGGGACGCAGATCATCTCGATGAATATGTAGCGCAGGAAATTTTTTGACAATAAATATAAAGCAGGCAATTCCCGAAATTAGCTGAGAAATGACCGTGGCTACCGCAGCTCCGGCAACTCCCATCGGGATAACCAAAATTAAAAACAAGTCTAGGACAATGTTGATTAAGGAAGCAATAACCAAAAACACTACTGGTGTTTTACTATCACCCAGCGCCCGCAATAAACTTGCCAGAATATTATAGAAAAAAGTTGTGGGGATTCCGGCGAAGATCACCACGATATAGGCGTAGGCGCCGTCTATAATGTCCGACGGCGTACTCATCAACAAAAGAATTGGACGACAAAAACAGACGGTTAATACAGTCAGTACAGCAGACGCGCCTATGGAAAGCCAAACGATATTGCCGATTAGTCTTCTCATGTCCTCAAAGTTTTTGGCGCCAAAACGCTGTGCCACTGGAATGGCGAATCCGCTGCACAAGCCCAGACAAAAACCGATGATCAAAAAGTTGACCGCACCAGTGGATCCTACTGCTGCCAGGGCAGTTTTTCCTAAAAATCGGCCGACAATAATGGTATCTACCATGGAATAAAACTGCTGAAATAAGTTTCCGAATATCAGCGGAATGGTAAATCGCAAGATCAACTTAGTGGGGGAACCGGCGGTCATATCCTTTGTCATAAATACACTCCTTGTGGTTTCTCTGTCTTTGTTCGAACGGCAGACAAACATCATTACTCAAAACATAATCATCATAACGAAAATGGATTTTTCTTGCAATCCCCCTTGTAGTTTTTTAGAATTATTACCAGATTTCAGAGGAAAGCGTTGTATAGTTCGCGGCTTTTTGATAACATAAAAACTCGTGCCGGCGGATCTATGAGGCGCAGGGGAAATAGGTTCATTTTTATATAATTACCAACTTCCATTTTGCTTTTGTCTTTTGATTTCTTCCTTAAGATAGGCAAAAAGCCGATCCTCTCCCTCTTCTTGGAGCAAGAGAAGTAATTTTTCGAGCCACTTTCTGGTATTCGGATGAAGAAGATAGTGATCTTTGGAACGCTCGTAATAGAGGTAGGGGTCACAGTCCTGGTAGTTTTCTTTCCGATAAGTTTTGCTGGCGGCAATGCGGTCACAGATCATTTCTGCCACATAGCGGAAAGGCATTTCCATCCCGGTCATTTTATGATCTCCGTCTGGGGAATAATCGATCCAGTATTCCAGATGATGCTTGTTTCTTCCCTTATGGTGCAGCCATGCCGCACTGTATCCCAACGCCTGACGCTGGGCGTCATTGGGGCTTCGGTCGCCTTGAAAATATTTCACGCCGGCGAAAAATTCGATCGGGCTGTATTTTGACAGATCGTGCAGGATTCCCTGGCGGTATAACCCGATGCGGAAGCAATGCTGCCGAACCAGTTTTTTATGGTGATTGACCGTTTTAAAATGTCCCCACCATCGCACCATTTTGATTTCCTCCTTCTGACAACTCCGGATTGTTCTCTAATTTTTTATTATATTCGCTTATCTGTTTAAAAGCAACTGGGAAAAGGGGAGAACTGGAAGTTTAGTCAAAAACAAAAGAGGACAGAATCTCGCTTAGGGGAAGAAGGTGATCCTTTGAAAAGTGCTGTAAAAAGGCGGAAAATCTTCTTGACAAATGAGTAAAAACAGCATACAATAACGTTAATGTTAAACTTGGGTTTTATTTTACTCTAATAGGAGGTTGTATAAATGGCGGATAGAAAAGCGGTATTTTCCAGACCAAACCACCAGGATGTAAAAATCACTGGAGGATTTTGGGGAGAAAAATTACAGCAGATCCACACGGTTACCGTATGGGACGTGCTGGACAAGTTTGAGCATGACCACGAAGAAGGGATTATGAAAAACTTCGAGTGGGTTTCACAGGGACAGCGGGGGCAGCATATCGGACCCCCTTGGTATGACGGGCTGATTTGTGAAGTCATCCGGGGAATCAGCGATATCATCGCCCTGAGCTATGATCAGAAATTGGATGAAAAAATCGAATACTATACCTCTATGATAGAAAAGGCTCAGGATGTAGATCCGGATGGATTTTTAGATACTTACACGACTCTGATGTGCCTGGATCAACGATTCGGACAGAATGGCGGAAGCCTGATCTGGCAGCATAATTTGTATAACATGGGCTGTCTGACAGAAGCCGGTATCCATTACTATCGAGCGACCAAAAAGACCAGGCTGTTAAAATGCGCGGTAAAGGCCGCCAATTATCTCTGTCGGACCATCGGGCCGGAACCGAGGAAGAATATTGTTCCCGCTCACTCTCTGCCGGAAGAGGCAATGGTAAAATTGTGCTGCCTGTTCCGAGAGGACGAAAAACTGGCGGACAGGATGTATGAGGAATACGGAATCAAGGCCGCGGCGGATGACTACCTTGCTTTGGCAAAGTTCTGGATGGATCACCGGGGCGTGCATCATAACAGGGCTTCCATGCCGAAATATATGGGCGAGTATTCCCAGGATCACTGTCCGGTGACAGAACAGTCGGAAGCGGTAGGCCATGCAGTGCGGGCGGCGCTGATGTATACCGGTCTGACTGCGGTGGGAATTGAAACCGGAGAGGACAAATATCTGGATGCGGCCAAGCGCATCTGGGATAATGTAGAGCTTACCAAACTCCATATCAGCGGCGGTATCGGTGCGGTACATAATGAGGAGCGGTTCGGCTATCAGTACGATCTGCCTAACGACGCTTATCTGGAAACCTGCGCAGGGGTAGCGCTGGCCTTTTGGGCCGGAGAAATGCACCGGGCCTTTGGCGACCGGAAATATATCGATGTTTTGGAATGCGCGTTGTATAATAACGTGCTGCCCAGCCTTGCTGCGGACGGAACGCACTATTTTTATGAGAATCCTCTGATCAGTGACGGCAGTATTGAGCGGTGGAATTGGCATGCCTGCCCCTGCTGTCCTCCAATGTTTTTGAAACTGATGGGCAGTTTGCCGGATTACATCTATTCAGTCGGAAAGGGCGGAGTCTATATCAATCTTCCGATCAGCAGTTGTTATACGGCTTCTTTAGAAGGCGGAGAGCTGACAATCAGCCAGGAGGAATCTCTTCCCTGGGAGGGAATTTGGAAGATTACAGTTTCTGCGGAGAAAGCGCTGACAGCGGCTTTGGGAATCCGTATTCCCCCTTGGGCGGGAAAGGTGTTGGTAAACGGCGAAAGCCTTGACCCCAATCAGCTGGAACAGGGGTATTTTGTTCTGACACAGACTTGGAGCGGAAAAACGGAAATCTCCATTGAGATGGAGCTTCCTGCCATTAAGGTGGAAGCGCATCCTTATGTAGATGCGGATATCGGCAGAGTAGCCCTCTGGAGGGGTCCGCTGCTGTACTGCCTGGAAGAGATCGACAATCCTTTAGAGACAGATGTCGTATTGGGGGATGATCCTTTGGCTGTAGAGGATGCTCAGGTGGTGACGCAGGCCAAGGTGATTTCCGGCAAAACACTGTCTGGAGAACGTTTTTGCGCTGTGCCATACTATCTTTGGAACAATCGTGGCAAAGGAAAAATGAACGTTTGGGTTCGACAGGCGGAAAATGGCGTTGTAATTGCCAACCAGAGCGGGGAAACCCAGGTCTACGCCGCTCATGCCGCTGCGGCAAATCAGAAAAAACTCCGGCTGGATGGCTGGGAAAATAAGTTGTACCGCGCTTATCGCGGAAGCAAGTAAGACGGAATACGGTAAGTAGGAGAGTTTCAGGCAGGTCTGCTTGAAACTCTCCTTTTGTTTTACTGGCAAAAACTTTTTTAAAAAAGGTTTGACAAATAATCGTGAATTTGCTATAATACTTAAGCAATGAATTGCGGCAGTGCTGGAATCGGCAGACAGGCACGTTTGAGGGGCGTGTGTCAATGACGTACGGGTTCAAGTCCCGTTTGCCGCACCAATGCGAAAAACTCGCAAATGCCTATAAATAGGGCGTTTGCGGGTTTTCTTTTTTGCGTCAAAAACCCGGTTTGGTCTTTGTTTGGTCTTTATGCCTTTTTCTTTTTGGGATCGGAAAAAGTCAAGGCGTCCGCAATCGCTTCCGATGCTTGAGCCTGAGCAGACGCAAAACTGTGTGCATAGATGTTTAAGGTCGTAGAAGTCTGAGAATGGCCTAAAGCGGCGGACACTGTTTTTACATCAACGCCGCTGCTTATCAACAAACTGGCGTTTAAATGTCGAAAGCAGTGTATTCCTAAAAACCGGATATTCTCTTTTTCACAAAATTTTTTTAGCCATCCATATGGTGTAGCCGGATTCATAGGCTCTCCGTTGAACTTAGTAAATACACGGTCATAATCATGCCATTGATCTCCAAGTTTTAGACGATCAATCATTTGCTCTTTCCGGTACTTTTTTAATAATTTCATTACCGCTTCCGGAAGCTTCAGCATTCTCTTTGAACCTTCTGTCTTGGTTGTATCTGTGTATACTCCAAGTTCAGCGGTGTACAAGGAGGAGCGCTCTATTTTGATAATCCCTGTTTGAAAATCAATATCTTTCCATTCCAATCCCAACATTTCTCCCCGACGAAAACCGCTGTAAATGGCGAGGATAAAGAAAGCTTGATATTTCATAGGCGCTTTGCTTTTCAGCCGCTCAATGAGTTCCTGGGCCTCTTCCAGCGTATAACAATCTTTTTCTTTCCGGTTTAGTTCCGGTAACGTAACAAGCCGGCAAGGATTTTCTTTGACAATCCTATTTTTAATAGCGTAATCAAAGACATCGGAAATAAAATTCAAATAATGGCGAACTGATTTAGGCGCAAGCCCGCCGCCAGTACGTTTATTTATCCCTTTCTCGGAAAGATTGTCGATAAATTTTTGAAGATGGCGCATTGTGATTTTATCCATTTTTAAATGGCCGATTGCGGCATAGGTGCGCTCTTCTAATTGGTGATATCTTTCTAATGTTCTTGGGCGGAGTTTAATTTCAGCATATTCTTTAAACCACTGTTTGGCAAGCGGCTCGAATTTAATATTGCTGACTGTTCCTACTCCCTGGCATTCCTCCTCAAAAAGCACGGCTTGGCGTTGCAGCTCTTTTTCAATTTGTCTGGGCGTCATGTTAGGATCAGGTTTCCAGGTCTTTGATTGTATGACCTGTTTCCCCTTGCTGTCATACCCACAAGAAACTTTAATACGGTAAGAATTCCCGCGTTTTGAAATACTGGCCATAATGATTCTCCTTTACTTTTCGCCCCAAATCTGATACAATAGACAAGAAATAGGGTGCAAAAAATCCAGCATGCGCCAACATGCTTTGTTTTTGTACTTGTGTGTATTTATTTCATGAGACCGTCCTGCTCTTCCACAGCAGGGCGGTTTTTCTTTTTGTCTGATTATTTCATCATGTCTAAATGACGGCGGTAGCGTTTCGGGATATTGAGGTCGATACAGTATCCCAGCTCGCCCAGCGCCTTTGTGATCTCCCGGCAGCCGTCCTTATAAAATTCCACAATCCGCTTTTCCTTATTGGGGATATTTCGGTAATCTGGCGGGCAGACAAAGGTCCAGTCGGCGCCATCCAGGTCGAAGATCACCCGGAAATACTTGTCAATATCCGTCTGAGGCAGCCCGGCCTTTGCCAACAAGATGTGGTGCTCCACAGCGTCGTCCAGATGGCTCAATACGGCGGTTTCTCCGTCAAAGGACACTAACATCATCAGCGGCTCAGAACTGCCGAGAATCGCGTCCACTTCGCTGTCAGAGGGGTATTTGATAAATTTCATAGGGTTGGCTCCTTTGTTTATAAAATTTGTTGACGCATTTTTTGAGAAACTCTAAATTGCTCTGCATCTGGTACATCAACAAAATCCACGGTCTTATCAAAGTTTTTGGAGATTTCTTCTTTGATTTCATCAAGAGTAACATTGAAAAACTCTCTGCGTGTATTTACCATATTTAATTTCCTGTCCGCAAAAGCCTGGTGAAGTGCGGCTTCTAAAGCGGGAGCATCTTCACTGAAAATCATAGCGTGAATATCAAAATCAAAGGGAACAGAAGCGTCTCCTAATTCGTCAACTCGTTCAGTAGGATCTAACCTACGTGTCATACCAATCTTATAGACGTTTTCACCGAATGCTCCAATATTAGAAATCACATAAACATATCCGGCTTTTTTATTAGCCTCACGATAATCAACATCCTTGATAGCTTTGTTTACGTCATCTAAGCTGGCACTTAATTCAGCTTTCTTTTGTAATAGATCTGCGTTTTCAGGATCTTTAGCCAATTGTTCTTCTAGTCTATGTAAAGCATTTTCGTAATGGGTTTGCTCTTTTTCTAACTTTTTGCGTTCTTCTTCTAAAGCTTTTTGTAATTTGGCTTCCTCTCTCATTTGAGCGCGCAGTTCTTTTTGTTCTTCTTTTTCTTGTTGTTTTTTCTGGCGATATTCAAACGCTAAGTCAAGTTCTTCTAGCTTTAATTCATAATACGGATATGAAATAGAAATGCGCATCACCGTACCCAATTTAGAAATAGCATCCATAGATGAAGTGATTCTTCTTTTGACAGAATCATAGTTGTTGTACTTCACTTTATCAATCAATCCATCACATTCACTATTGAAAGCACGCAGTAGAAGTTTTTGCATATCTTTTATCATTTTTTTGCCTTGAGTAATGCTGCCGTTAACATTCCAATCGGTGCTGCCTAATACGGCTTTGCCTGATTTAACCATATCTTTCTGCTTTTGCCGTACTTCTGTTAACCGTTCTTTATATTTTGTTGAGTTGGAAAAATCATATTTAGGAGTATATAGTCCAAAAGACTGAACAAGCACTTCATCTTCTAAGGTGATAATTTGATTTTGTAAATTCGTTTTTTCATTCCTTTTTTGATTAAGCTCTTTTCTTAACTCATCACCTTTGTTTTCGAGGTTTTGTATGGTCAGTTCGGCTTCGGAGATTTTGGATCTTAAATGATCCAAATTTTGATATTCAGGAGAATTCAATTCTTCTATTTGGGTTTGCAGCTTTTTGATCAGTTGTGTATTGCATTCGTCACAAAGACCTTCAGCATTAACTTTGAGAAACAATCCCTTTTTCCCACATTGTTTACACTGAGCCATAACTACTTCCTCCTAAATTGTGTTAAATATATTTCAAGCGCTTGGAGGATTGTTGTCAGATTGTAGTGCTGATCTGTAGGTGTCTGCGCTTAATGATGAAATAAAAGATGTTA
Source organism: uncultured Clostridia bacterium (assembly GCA_944382885.1). Lineage (GTDB taxonomy): Bacteria > Bacillota > Clostridia > Oscillospirales > Ruminococcaceae > Massiliimalia. Next base: position 10,328 of record CALWNT010000011.1, read on the forward strand.
TTGTCAAATTTTACAAAAACGTAAAATTATATTGACATGTTATCGTGAATGTAATATACTGGTGCTATAGAAAAGAACAAATGTTCTAAAGTGAAAGGGATGGGGAAAGGTGATCGATAGAATAAATACACAACAACCTAAAAATGATGAAAAGAAAATCGAAGATTATCGAACAAAAGTAATAACGAAAATCAATAACATCAGCAGTATAGAATACTTGAAATTTGTAAATAATCTTTTGGATTCTTTTTATAAAACTTGGGGCCTTTAAGGTCCCTCTTTTTTTGATAAAAATTCTATCATATCATATACTGTTTTTTTCTTTTCTTGATCTAGTAATAGTAACATTTGCACATGTTTAATTAAATTACTATCTTTCATCATTTCGGCAATAAAGTCCGTATCTGTTTCTAAATTATCTTCCCAACCCATTAAATAAGCAGGTGTAGTATGCAGGACCTTGGCGATTGGCTCTAATTTATCAATTCGCATATTGGCAATGTCACTAGATTCATATCGATAAATTGTTGCAGGTGATACTCCCAACATTTCTGCAACTTGTTCAGCCGAAATTCCTAGTTCTTTTCTTCGTAATTTGATTCTTTCACCAATTTCCATTTTACTCACCTCCTAATTGATATTAAAACATATTATTCGCAAAAATGCAATACAAAAGGGAGGAAAAATCTCAAAAATGTTAAAAAACCTATTGACAACTTGCTTAAATGCGAGTATTATAATAGCATAAACTATCCCAAACGCGAGAAAAGAGGTGACATAATGAAAATTGATATAAATAAACTTAAGGGCAAAATTGCCGAACAAGGTCTTACTGGAGCTAAAATAGCAAGCACATTGGGAATCAATCAGAGTACATATTATAGGAAGCTAAACAACGGTGGTGGAGCATTTACAATTTCCCAGGCGCAGACGATAGCTAAAGTGCTTAAATTGTCCAATGACGAATGTGCTGCTATTTTTTTTGGAAGTTGACTCGCATATACGCGAGATATTGAGACTAAAAACAGGATAGGAGGTGAGAGAAAGTGTTTTTTAGAAAAAAAGAACCGCAGATTATTTATAAGTCCGGTATAAGATTTCCAGTTCCTACAACAGGATATGGAGTTATGGAAGGAATTCTATCTTCCTATGCGGTAATTGAATTTGCTGTACCCGCCCACGAGTGGAGTAAACTAGCAGAATCGTCTCAATGGCAGAAGTTTCAAAAACTTCTGGAGGAAGTTCAAAAAGAATATATCCGTGAATTGCGCTCAGTTGGGAAATGTCCGCAGGAGTATGTAGATTATATATGAAAATTCGATCAACAACTATTTTACCTTCATTATTGGTATATTTACGAATTGTTCTGGTTGATAACCAAAAGTAGGATAGGAGGTGAGGAGATGAAACTAATTAAATATCTCTTCTTCACGAGGAAAAAACCTATTTATGAAAAATATCCAAACTTTCCGATATATTTTTCAATAGCTTGCTTAGTTCTTGTAATGCTTTCTCCAATAGATTAAGGGGGTGAGAAAATGGAAACCGAACGTATTATCAATATATCTGAATTAGAAGCGATTCACCGAAAGCTTTATCAAACTGCATTACAGTTGAGAGAGGAAATAGAAAAAGAAAACCCCTCGATGGAGAAGATCGAAGAGTTTTCTAAAATAATCAATCTGGAATCTCTCAAAGCGGTAGATTTAATGATAAGCGACAAAATACTGGTTCAAAATGCAGAAACGATTATTCGTCAGATTGTTCGCGAAGAAACAAATCATATTGTCGAAGATAAGCCAGAGAGATAGTTTTGGAAAGTTTGAATATATACCTGAATTGCTCAGGTGTAAATTCGCTTAATAATTTTTGGTATTCTTCTTTGGAAAAATTCAAATCTAAAATATCATATTCAAGCTTTTCTTTATCAATATTTTCTAAAAAATCAGAAAACAATTTCAAAATAAATACTCCTTTCCTGATTACTCAGCAACAGCTTGTACTTTCAGTATAGCACAATACCAGGAGAGGAGAAAGAATGAAAAGTGGGAAGGTAGTGAGCAAATGTCGATAGTTCTGCTAGTCATAGCTCTCATTTGTGCTGTGAATTGGCTGAAATGGAAAATAGCCGCGAAAGCAATGATTCATTATATGGTGAAAAACGGTTATAAATATCCGGATAATGCAGACATGAAATCATCCTGTGAAAAAGTAATCCGGCATATGTTGCGGAGAGATAGGAGATAAGAAAATGCTTGTTTCTGAACGTGTAGTAGAACGTCCAAACGATCTTAAATCTGAATACATTGTGTATTCTACCTGCATGTCGGACCTTGTAGAAGTATCTTTTCAACTACCCGTCCACGATTGGACGAAACTTGAAAATTCAGAGGTTTGGAGAAGTCTGGACGAATATCTTTCGGAAGTTCAAAAACCATATGAGAAGATGTACCGCCAAGACCAACAATTTGTAGTGGAAAGGGTTGTGTATAAAAATCCTTTAACAGAAGTTGTCCGCGCCGTTCATGGGAAGATGATTCGGCTACTAAATGCCCTTTGTAGCAGGAATACCAAACGTCGTTGACCTTTATCGCAATATCGGTAATCGCTATAGCTAACCGCGAATAATTAACGATTTGTAGATGGATTACAAAATCACCGTTATTTTTTATGACATAGTTGATTGGAATCAATTTGATCCTTTTATGACTTTGAATAATATTCCACAACGTTCCTAGAGAACCGAATACAGCGAGAATAGCTGTGAGATTATCGAAAGTCAAATATTTAACAGCAAATTCAAAAAATTGTCCTTTCACAAAATCACCTCTGCGAAATTATATCATATCTGAGGCGATAAAGAAATCAAGTTTGGAGGGATAAAGTCAGAAAAAATAAACAAAAATGCCCCGGAGGTGCTGGCACACCAACCGAGGCGGGTAACCGATTAAAGCACACTTAACCGATTACAGGAACAGTTTACCACAATCTTCCTGTATCGGCAAGATATAGGAGGAAAAAAGATGAAAAAACTAGAAAAAAGCACATTGGCTCAAGACGTTATCAGGCAATTAAAGCGGAAGCTGCTGGCATGGCAAATACTGGCGGGAATCTTCTTCGCTTTGCTGATACTCGTTATTTTATTTATTTGTTTTTAGGAGGATGAATATGGATATCCAGGAAATCAAAAAGCCATTACCGAGAATGAGATCGGTGGTACAGGCTGTAAAAGAGCTGAAAGAGCTTGACCCGAATACTGCGGTTACAGAGAGCTATATAAGACGGCTTGTAAAACAGGGGAAAATCAAGTCTTACGATATGGGGAGGAATATACTAATCAATTTTGACTATCTCTGTGATTTTCTCAATGATCCAGAAATAGGTACAAAGGACGATATAACAGAAGATTATGGAATCATTCGTCGTGTTTCAGAAAGGTAGGGAAGTTTTATGACCCCACAAGACTGGGAATTTATCGGAGCAGGAGCAGGCTGGGGATTCGGGATCGCGTTTGTGCTGCTAGTGCTGGACGGGTTGTACAACCTGATCTGCTGGGCATTGCACCGAAAAATCCGGCGGAAAAAGAAAATCTCCCGGCGGTGCGGGAACACCAACCGGGAGACAGGAGGCCATAAAGGCCAGCAGCGCGAAAGCGCATGACAAAAAAGATTACGTCTTTATGATAACTGGTAAA
>CALWNT010000012.1 GCA_944382885.1 uncultured Clostridia bacterium
AACGCCACCCTGATTTGGCCGATCCGCGGTTTGGGACGTGTGCTGTCTGAGATGAGTAAGGCCACGGTTTCCTTTGAGCGTGTCAACTACATATTGGATCAGGATGAGGAAGAGGATTGCGCAAATCCGATCACTCCTCCGATGGATGAGGATATTCATTTTGAACGAATCAATTTTCATTACGGTAATCAAAAGCCAGTACTGAAAAATATTGATTTTACCATTAAAGCTGGTACGACCTTCGGAATATTAGGGGGGACCGGCTCCGGCAAGTCCACGCTGATGCATTTGTTAAACCGCCTGTACGACCTTCCGAAAGAATGCGGAAGAATTACGATTGGCGGTGTGGATATCAATGATATGAAGCGTGATTGGGTTAGAAGCAACATCGGGATCGTGTTGCAGGAGCCCTTCCTGTTTTCCCGTACGATTGAAGAAAATATCCGGATTGCCCGTCCCGGCGCCGGCTTTGAAGAGGTGCGCTACGCCGCTTCTATCGCCTGTGTGGATGAGGCAATCAGCGAATTTACCAACGGTTATGATACGATTGTGGGAGAACGGGGAGTTACCCTTTCCGGCGGGCAAAAACAGCGTGTCGCCATCGCAAGGATGCTGATGCAGAAAACGCCCATTATGGTGTTTGACGATTCCCTGTCGGCGGTGGATTCCGAAACGGATTCTAAAATCCGGGAAGCCTTAAACACCAAATTGGGTACAGCTACAGTGATTTTGATTTCCCACCGAATCACCACCTTGATGAAGGCGGATCAGATTTTGGTGCTGGAAGACGGTCAAATCAAGGAGCAGGGCACCCATCAGGAGCTTTTGGAACATAACGGCATTTATAAAAGCGTATATGACATCCAGATGAGCAGTGACGACAGAAAAATGACAGAAGAATTTCACACCGAGGAGGGAGAATAATGGCGGCATATGAAGAACAGGAATACAACAAGCCCTTTAGCCTGAAAATTTGGGCAAAAATAGGGCCGTTTTTGAAAAAATACAAATGGAGCCTTGTCTTTATCGTAGTGATGAACCTGCTGATTGCCTGTATTGACATTGCGCTTCCTTTATTCCAGCGGTTTGCGATCGATCAGTTTATTGAAAAGGTTTCTCTAAAAGGGCTGTTTCCCTTTGCGGTTGTATATATCCTGGTGATTGCCCTCCAGGCAACCATGGTCATCCTTTTTACCCGACGCTCCATGTTTATTGAAATGAGCCTGGGGAAAGATCTAAAAAGGGCGCAGTTTGTGCATTTGCAGAATCTGTCTTTTTCCTATTACAATACGACTCCGGTAGGGTATATTCTCGCCAGAGTGATGAGCGATACGAACCGTTTGTCCAGTATGGTAGCTTGGGGATTGATCGACCTGATGTGGGCGGTCACCTATGTATTGGGGGTATTCGCAGCCATGCTGATACTTAACTGGAAGCTTGCTCTGCTGGTCATGACGGTGGTGCCTTTCATTGCGTTGTTGACCGTCTATTTCCAGAACAAGATCCTTCACTGGAACCGGAAAATCCGAAAGATCAATTCCCAATTGACAGGAGCATATAATGAGGGAATTTTAGGGGCGAAGACCTCTAAAACATTGGTGATCGAGGATGACAACCATCAGAACTTTTCCAAAATCAGCGATCATATGTACCGTTCCAGCGTGAAAACAGCTCGTTTGAGCGCGGTGTATATTTCCATCATTATGCTTTTTAGCTCGATTGCCACGGCGGTTGTAGTGGCACAGGGCGGAAATATGGTGATGCAGGATTTGATCCTGCTGAGTACCCTCTCCGCATTTGCTTCCTATGCGGTGGGGATTTTTGAACCGATCCAGTCCATTGCCAGGATTATAGCGGATATCATTTCCTCTCAGGCAAACATCGAACGGATTACCGATCTGCTGGAAAAGAAACCGGATATCACAGACACCCCGGAGGTTATCGAGAAATACGGGGATTCCTTCTTTCCCAAAAGGGAAAATTGGGAACCGATTCGGGGTGATATTGAGTTTAGGGACGTTTCCTTTAAATATCCAGATGGAGAGGACTATATTCTGGAACACTTTAATTTAACTGTGCCGGCGGGGACAACAGTGGCGATTGTAGGAGAAACCGGCGCGGGGAAATCCACATTGGTGAATCTGGCCTGCCGTTTTTTTGAGCCTACCTCCGGACAGATTTTAATTGACGGGGTAGACTATCGGGAGCGTTCACAGCTTTGGCTGCACAGCAATATCGGTTATGTGCTCCAAAATCCCCACCTGTTCTCTGGAACTGTGCGGGAAAATATCCTTTACGGACGTCTTGACGCGACGGACGAGGAGATTCAGGAAGCGGCGAAAAGCGTTTCCGCCGATACCGTGGTGGCGAAGCTGGAGAAAGGTTACGACAGTGATGTGGGAGAAGGGGGAGACCGTCTTTCTACCGGGGAGAAACAGCTCATTTCTTTTGCCCGTGCGGTATTGGCCAATCCCCGAATTTTTGTGCTGGATGAGGCCACTTCCTCTATCGATACCCAGACCGAACAGATGATTCAAAATGCGATCTCCCATCTGCTGCAAAACCGGACTTCCTTTTTGATCGCTCATCGGCTTTCCACCATCCGCCAGGCAGATATCATTCTAGTGGTGAAGGACGGCAAAGTGATCGAACGAGGAAAACATCAGGAATTGCTGGAACAGAAAGGGTATTACTATCATCTCTACAGCCGGCAGTTTGAGGAAGAAGCGGCGATGAGGATGTTGGGATAGCCGCACTTTTCCCATTACTTCAATATGCAGCAGCGTCTAGAATCCAGAGGGTTCTAGACGCTGTTTGTGAGAATACAGGCTTTCATACCTCGGCTTTCTTGGTTCGTCCAGAAGAGTAGGAAGAGAGCATGAGGAAAAACAATAGTCTGGAAAGTAGTACTCCCAGAAAACTTCTGTTTGATTCTTGGAAAAATAAATAAAAATACCAAAATATAACTTTACTTTCTATAGATAGTGTCGTATAATCAAGGGGCAGGTTTATCGCGTTGAGGGAAAGGAAGCTTTTATGAAAACGATTATCACCATTCAGCACACCCAGTCCATTCACCACACCAATGGTATGATAGGCTCTTGGACCGACTGGGAGCTATCTCCTCTGGGAAAAGAGCAAGCGCAAACGCTGGCCCGAAATTTAGCCCGAGAAATCAGCGACCGCCAATGGGTGATCTATAGCTCGGACTTAAAGCGCGCAAAGCAGACGGCGCAGCCGCTGGCAAAAGAACTGAATCTTTCCCTGATCGAGACCCCGTTACTGCGGGAACGGAATTTAGGAAGCGCTGTGGGAAAAAGCGTCCAATGGCTTCATGAGCATCAACAGCAGCCAGAAGAAACAGTGGACGACAGATGCCTTCCCGACGCGGAGTCCAGAAGGGAAGTCTGGGAAAGATTGTTCCCATTCTGTCAGGAATTGCTGGAATCGAAGGAAGAAAATATCATTTTAGTTTCTCATGGAGATACGTTAAGCATCTGGAATGGGATCTGGCTGGGGCTGGAACCGGAGGATTTGAACCGTTGTGATCTGTTTGGTCTTGCCGGAGGCGTTTCTTTCTTCCTGTCAGACGGCAGAAAGCGTGTGATAAAACGGCTGAGTGATCTTTCTTACTTGAAATAGCTGGTAGGGACTTAGATAGTGATGTTGTGACCCGGTGCTAGTTTTGCACGGAATGGCTCGACCTGAGCCTGCCCCAGCGTTTTTTGGCTTTGCCCTATGCAAAACAAAGAAAAAGAAACTCCGAAGGAATTCCTTCGGAGTTTCTTTTTCTAGATTACTCGATATCCAGTCTTCTTCTGTTAGGATTCTGTGCTTCCTGCTTTTTCGGCATAGTCAATTTTAACACGCCGTCTTTATATTCGGCTTTGATGTCCTCTGTTTTAACACCGGAAATATCAAAGCTTCTTTCAAAAGAACCGAATGACCGTTCGCAGCGGATGAAATTGCCTTTCTGATCTTTCTGTTCCATTTCAGAATGGCGCTGTGCGCTGATGGTCAGATAGTTGTCATCAATATCGATGTGAATATCTTCCTTCTTAAAGCCCGGCAGATCAGCTTCCAATTCATAGGCGGAACCGGTATCCTTGATATCGGTTTTGAATTCCGACAAGCTGTTGTTTCCGAAGAATTCTTTTTCTAATTCATCGAATGCCTGGAACGGATTATAAGTGGAAAGTTTATGATTTCTTCTTGAGAAAGGGGTAAGTTCAAACATAAAAAAGCCTCCAATAAAATTCATTTATTATTTTGTAATTTTAATCCGACTCTTCATGATGTCCGCGGTTATGGATTTTGGTTGCCGCATCCTTCGAACTTAATTGTTATGTTTCTTTCTTTAAGACCTCCATTTCTTTTTTACAATTATGATTATAGGTTTTAATTTTATCAATCTATTGTATATTTTATGAACAATTCTTTAATTTTAGCACTCTGCTATATAGAGTGCTAAAATTAAAGCGAGATGCTCGAAAAAAGAAAGAGAGTGATTGCTCAAGAATACTACAAAAAAGAAGAGCCCAAGTTACGGTCTGGGCTCTTCCATTTCCCGATTGATCCGAAGCACTTCCTGAGACAACTGGCGGATATCCTCAAAGGTTTCAAGGCTTGCGCAGAGATTCCGGAATTTTGCCGCGTGATGAACCCCCTTCAGGTACCAGGAAGCGTGCTTTCGCGCTTCTCTCATGGCCATCCGTTCCCCTTTAAAGGAACAGATCAGGGAGACGTGCTCCAGCATGATTTCCATTTTTTCCTCCAAGGGTTTTTCCTGAGGGAGAATCCCTTGGGTTAAATACTGGGAGACCTCCTCAAAAATCCAGGGATGCCCATAAGAACCACGGCCAATCATAATCAGATCGCATCCGGTCTTTTCATACATTTCTTTGGCGGAAATGGGATCAGTAATATCTCCGTTTCCCACAACCGGTACGGAGACGGCTTGCTTGACTTGCGTAATGATATCGATGTCCACCGGAGGCTGATACATCTGCTTTCGGGTTCGTCCATGGACTGTGATCATAGAGGCCCCGGCTTCTTCCATCATTTGGGCGAATTCCACCGCGTTGCAGGTTTGATCGTCAAATCCTTTCCGGATTTTGACGGTAATAGGAAGGTCTACCGCATCTACACAGGCTTTCACAATGTCCTGCGCCAGTTTTGGCGTGCGCATCAGGGCGCTTCCGCTGCCGGTAGATACCACTTTATGCACCGGGCAGCCCATATTGATGTCAATAAACTGAGGTTCAAATTGCGCGGCAATCCGGCAGGCTTTGGCCATAAATTCCGGCTCGCTTCCAAAGAGCTGTACCGCCATAGGGAACTCCTCTTGGGTGACCTGTAACAGCTCGGCGGTTTTCCGATCGGAATAGCACAGTCCCTTAGCGCTGGCCATTTCGCCCACCACCAATGCGGCGCCGTACTTTTTACACATATATCGATAGGCTTTATCCGCTACCGAAGCCATGGGAGCCAAGGCTGCGGTGCGCTGGATTTTTACAGAACCGATTTCCAGAGGTGTTGTATAGAAAGTTGACAAGAAAAACAAATCCTTTCTTTTGCAATAGTCGTTGAATTATTGTTTTGCCCGTGTTATACTAAAATTCGGATTATTTTGATTTTTTTCGGGAGAACAATCTGCTTTTCAGCGGCGAATGATCTCGGTTTGACTCTCTGGGAAAGAAAAAGGAAAGAAGAAAATGACAGAGAAAAAATCGGGCAGAATGGTATTAGAAATCCCGTTCATTATATCGAATAATAAAAATGAAGTCAACCAAAGGAAAACCAATCAAATGAGATAGAAGGAGCAGAACGTTGAAATTACTTGCCATCGATGGAAACAGTATTTTAAACCGGGCCTTTTACGGCGTACGGTTGCTGAGCAACAAAAAGGGGATGTATACCAATGGGATCTTTGGATTTTTAAATATCCTGTTAAAGCTGAGAAAGGAGTATCCCACCGATTGTGTCGCGGTAACTTTTGACCTGCGCGCCCCCACCTTCCGTCATCAGCAGTATGACGGGTATAAGGCCAACCGAAAAGGAATGCCGGAGGAACTGGCGATGCAGCTTGCTCCACTGAAAGAAATTTTGACGGCCTTGGGCTATCAAATCCTGGAAAAAGAGGGCTATGAGGCGGATGACATTTTAGGAACCCTTGCAAAGGAATGTACCGAAAACGGAGATGACTGTGTCATCGCAACAGGAGACCGGGATTCCTTGCAGCTTGTAAACGATCATGTGGCTGTCTGCCTGGTGAAGACCAAGGAAAACGTTTACTGCGATCCGGAGCAGATTCAGAAGGATTACGGCATGACCCCGCCTCAGATCGTGGATCTGAAAGCATTGATGGGGGACGCCTCGGACAATATCCCGGGAGTGAAGGGAATTGGGGAAAAGACTGCTCTCAGTTTAATCCAAAATTATCACACGATTGAAGAAATTTATAAGGATCTGGACGCTCTTTCGGTAACGCCGCGGATCAAGAAGCTCCTCGCGGAAGGGAAAGACAGCGCCTTTATGAGTAAAGAGCTTGCGACCATCGTCACCGATGTTCCCTTAGACCGCAAGGCCGCGGACTGTAAGGTGGGAGAACAGCAGTCCGAAAAGCTCAGCCTTTTGCTGACCGAGCTTGAGATGTTCTCTTTCTTAAAAAAGTTTGACCTCCAGGCCTCTGTAGAAGAGGAAGAAGGCGAGACCGCGCAAAAATCCTCAACTGAGTCTGGCGGCAAACAGAAGGTACAGCTGCGTACCGATTATACCAAAGAGTCGCTGCAAAAAAAGATCGGGGAGATCGGGCGGATCGATTTCCTGAAGACCGACCAGATTTATCTGGTTTTTCCAGGCGAGGTCGTCCCTCTGCCGGAAGAATGGATGGGGGAAATTCTTTTTGACAGCGACTGCCCCAAACGGACCTTTGCGGCCAAGCAGTTTTATAAGAAAGCCTGGGAAACAGGCTGTGAATTTAAAAATCTCACCTTTGATGTGGAACTGGCGGCCTACCTGCTGAATGTTTCTTCCAAGGGATATGCCCTTTCTGATTTGGTGGGGCGGTATCTTATCGGCAGGGAGTATGACATTGAGGAAGCCTACCAGACAATCGCCGCTTTCTCTGACCTTTGCGACGTGCTGGAACAAGAAGTGCGGGAGCAGAATATGGAAAATCTGCTCCATGAAATCGAGCTTCCGCTGTGTGAAGTGCTCAGCAGTATGGAATATGAAGGTTTTGCCGTCAACCGGGACGAGGTCACTCGGTATGGGAAAGAGCTTTCCGGCCAAATCGAGTTTCTAAAAGAGGAGCTGTTCCGGTATGCGGGAAAGGAGTTCAACCCCAATTCCACCAAAGAACTGGGAGTGATCCTGTTTGACGAGCTGGGACTGCCGGCGAAGAAGAAAACCAAAACCGGGTATTCCACCAACGCAGAGGTATTGCAGAGCTTATTGGGACAGCATCCGATTATCGAATGCTTGTTGGAATACCGCAAGCTGACAAAGCTTCATTCCACCTATATCACCGGGCTTTTGAAGGTAGTGGGAGAAGATGGCAGGGTGCATTCCACCTTTAACCAGACAGAGACCAGAACCGGACGGATCAGTTCTACTGAGCCGAATGTGCAGAATATTCCGGTACGGACCAAAGAAGGAAGCAAAATCAGGGAGTTTTTTGTCCCCCGCGAGGGCTGTGTGCTGGTGGACGCGGATTACTCCCAGATCGAGCTGCGGATTTTGGCTCATATTGCCGACGATAAGGACATGCAGAAAGCCTTTGCGGATGGGGTGGATATTCACCAGATGACGGCTTCCCAGGTATTTAAGGTTCCGCTGGAATTGGTAACGCCTCAGATGAGAAGCAGGGCAAAAGCCATCAATTTCGGCATTGTTTACGGCATCGGCGCTTATTCTTTGTCTCAGGATATCCACGTTCCGGTTTATGAGGCAAAGGAATATATCGAGGAATATTTAAGAACTTATCACGGTGTCAGAACCTACATGGATGAGATTGTGAAGTTTGCGGAAGAAAAGGGGTATGTGGAGACCCTATATCACCGGAGACGGGATCTGGCGGATATTCGTTCCACCAACAAGGTGGTAAAGGCGCTGGCAAAGCGAATCGCCTTAAACACCCCGATCCAGGGGACAGCCGCCGACATTATCAAAATCGCCATGATTCGGGTCTATCGCCGTCTCAAAGCAGAAGGGCTGGATGCGAAGCTGATCCTGCAGGTGCATGACGAACTGATTATTGAGGCGCCGGCAGAAAAGGCGCAGATGATTGCAGGCCTTCTCAAGGAGGAGATGCAGAGCGCGGCCGAATTATCCGTACAGCTTTTGGTGGATGTTCACACTGGAACCAACTGGCTGGAGGCAAAGGGCTGATAAAAGCGAAAAAACAATTTTGGATGTGGAAGAAAAAATTGAGGGGGAAAAGAAGATGAATATTTTGGTGATCTGTACTGGGAACACCTGCCGCAGTCCGATGGCGGAGGGGATCCTCAAAAGCCTGATCAAAGAAAAAGGCTATGAGAACATCAAGGTTTCCAGTATGGGGCTGGGCGCTTTTGACGGACAGTCTCCAACTTCGAATGCGGTGGAGGCGATGAAAGAAATCGGGATCGATATTTCACAGAAAAAGTCTCAGCGGGTGATGCTTCAGGACTTGACTCAAACAGATTATATCTATGTGATGACCCAATCTCAGAAAGACGTCATTACAGACGCTCTGCCTCAGTTGGAGGATAAAATTACAGTACTGGATATTCCGGACCCCTTTGCGGGCGACCTTTCTGTCTATCGGGAGTGCAGAGATGCTCTTTTGGCTTTTTTCCAAAAAGAAGTAGAAGAAAAGGACGGTTTTTTCCGTGGAGCAGAATAGATTTCAGCTGCTGCCCATGAACGAGGAACATGTAGAAGGGGTACATGCTGTCTTTGAGGAGTGCTTCTCAGCGGAAAAGTGGAGTGTTCGCAGCATCCGGGAAGAGCTTACCAACCAGCTTGCCAGGACCTTTGTGATGTGGGATGCCCTTGAGGAAAAGGTGGTCGGCTTTATTAACGTCCATCATGTGCTGGGCGAAGGGGATTTAAACGATATCGCCGTCACCCAAAGCTGCCGTCGGAAAGGACTTGCCGCCCGGCTGATGAAAGCAGCCTTAAAGCTTGCACAAGAGGAAGGAATCTCCCGCTATACCCTTGAAGTCAGGGAGTCCAATCAGGGTGCAATCCGCTTTTATGAATCCTTTGGCTTTCAAAAGGTGGGCATGCGGAAAAATTACTATACCAAACCTACAGAAAATGCCTTGCTCTATCAAATAGAGCTGTAATTGAATTTACGATTAAAGGAGAACTGTCAATGGCGAAAGACATGACTACCGGCAGTCCCGCAAAGCTGATTTTTTTCTTTGCGATGCCGATGCTGATAGGAAATATCTTCCAGCAATTTTACAACATGGTGGATGCCATGGTAGTGGGACGTTATGTGAGCGTAGAGGCCCTGGCGGCCGTAGGGGCTACCGGTTCGATGCTGTTTACAATTTTGGGATTTGCCATGGGACTTACCACCGGCTTTTCCATCATCATTTCCCAGCGATTTGGTGCGGGAGATGAGGCGGGAGTGCGCAAGGCTTATGCGATGTCCATTTATTTATCTTTGGCGATCAGTATCGTGATGACCGTTTTGGGGCTTTGTGTATCAGCTCCTTTGCTGCATCTGATGAATACGCCGGAGGATACCTTTGCGTTTTCTCAAACCTATCTCAATATTATTTTTATCGGGGTAACAGCGTCGATTTTCTATAATCTGGTTTCTTCGGTGCTCCGTGCTTTAGGAGACAGCAAGACGCCGCTGTATTTTTTGATTCTCGCCTCGATTATCAATGTAGTTTTGGACTTGTTCTTTGTTCTGGTCTGTCATCTGGCGGTAGCGGGAGTTGCGATAGCAACCATTCTCGCCCAGTTGATTTCCGTTCTGCTTTGCCTGATTTATATGAACCGGAAATATCCTATTCTTCATTTACATAAAGTGGACTGGAAAATCGATTGGCTGATGGTAAAGGAACTGGTTCGTATGGGGCTTCCGGCAGCATTCCAGAACTCGGTGACTGGGTTGGGAGTGCTGATCTTGCAGGGAGTGGTCAATGGATTTGGCTCTACCATTATGGCTTCCTACACGGCGGCCACCAAGGTGGAACAGCTGTCTTCTCAGGCGATGAATTCCTTTGGACTTGCTATGGCGACTTATACCGGTCAGAACCTGGGTGCGCGCAGATTCGACCGCATCCGTCAGGGAATCAAAAGCGGCATGGTGCTGACCTTGTCTTCCGCTGCATTAGGGGCAGTTCTGGTAGTATTCTTTGGAAAATACCTGACTCAGCTGTTTGTTTCCGCCGCTCATCAGGAGGTAATTGAAAACGCTCAGCTTTACCTGAATATCATTGCTCTGCCTTTCTTCTTCTTGGCGGTGCTGTTTGTGTATCGGAACACCCTTCAGGGCTTGGGAAACGCCATTGTGCCCATGATTTCCGGCTTTGTGGAGCTGGCCTTGCGGATTTTGGCGTCACTGATTTTGGCACAGCCTTTCTTGCTGGGGTATGCCGGTGTTTGCGCGGCGGGGCCATTGGCCTGGCTGGGTGCGGCCGTCCTTTTGGCAATCGCTTATTACCGGAATATCAGTCTGCTGGAGCGGTTTGAGCGGTGAGCAGTTAAATAAGCGTCTGTTTTCCATAGAAGAAATTTTTATACCAATACAGTTAAAATAGGTATTACTATCTTGCTATCAGGAGGGAAATCAATGAAATTATCTGTGTTTTACGACCATATGAGAGAGGCGGCCCAGCAAAGCGGCAAAAGCCTTGCAGAAGTCTGCCGCCTGGTGAAATCCTTTGGAATCTGCGGCGTGGAAATTGAGCAGGCCTACTATTTGGAACACGAAGAAGAGGTTGTTCCGCTGTTGCAGCAGGCGGGATTAAAGGTCAACTGTATGTTCCAGTTTTTTGACTTCGCTCATGAAGCTCCTGAAAGACGTACTCAGCAGATCCGACGCTTTGTGGATACTGCCAAGGCTGCCGGTAGTCAAAATGTATTAGTGGTGCCCGGCTTTCTCAGTGAGGAGGAACGGAAACTGAGCGGCGAGGCATATCAGCAACTCCTGACTAAACTGCGGGACGGAGTTGCCGAACTGTGCGATTATGGCGAGAGCCAGGGAATTACAGTAGGGATGGAGGATTTCGACGGGATACAGGCGCCTTTTGCTACAATCAGCCAGTTATTATACTTTCTGGAAGGCGTACCGAAATTAGTCTGCAATTTTGATACCGGTAATTTTCTCTACAGCGAAGAGGATGCCCTTGAGGCCTATGAGAAGTGCAAACCCTACATTCAGTATGTCCACTGTAAGGATCGTACCTTTGAGGTCCATGAGGGAGAAAATCCTGTCATCACCACGGCGGGCAGAAAAATGTATGCCGCTTCTGTGGGGAGCGGCTGCATCCCCATGAGGGAGATTCTGTCGGACCTTTTGCAAAACGGTTACAATGGGGTATTTGCCATTGAACACTTCGGTTCTCTGCGCCAGTTGGAGGATATCGAAGCTTCGGCGAAATGGCTGCTGGCTCTGGGAAAAGAATTTGGCGCATAAACTTTCGTTTCCCGGCTTTTCCATCAATAGATTGTGTGATATGAGCTTGGCAGATGGATGCTGCCAAGCTGATACTAGGATTTACAAGGAAGGAATCGTCATCAAGATGAAAATATTAGGAATAGAAAGCTCCTGTGATGAAACCAGCGTTGCGGTGGTAGAGGATGGAAAAAAGGTTCTGTCTAACGTGGTGGTATCCCAGATTGAGGAGCACCGGCTTTACGGCGGAGTTGTGCCGGAGATTGCCTCCCGCCGCCACTGTGAGAGCATCGTTAAAGTGACAGATCTGGCTTTGGAAGAAGCCGGCATCACCCTGGATGAGGTAGACGGCATTGCGGTAACCTATGCTCCGGGGCTGATCGGCGCCCTGCTGGTAGGGGTGAATTTTGCCAAGGGACTTTCTTTGGCAAAGCATAAACCGCTGATCCCAGTGCATCATATTAGGGGGCACATCGCGGCAAACTATATTTCAAACGGTGTAAAGCCGCCGTTTTTATGTATGGTTATGTCCGGCGGACACAGCCATATTGTAGAGGTAAAGTCCTATACAGAATTTCGGGTCATCGGGAGAACCCGGGACGACGCGGTGGGAGAGGCCTATGATAAAGCAGCCAGAGCCCTTGGATTTCCCTATCCCGGGGGCGTGGAAATGGACAAGGCCGCGAAGCTCGGCAATCCCAAGGCTTATCAGCTGCCGAAGCCCAGGGTAGACGGTTCTCAGTATGACTTCAGCTTTTCTGGGCTCAAAACAGCGGTGCTGAATCTGATTAACCGGGCGAATCAGAAAGGGGAGCAGGTAAATCCCAATGATGTAGCGGCCTCTTTTCAGGCGACAGTCTGTGATATTATCGCCGACCGGCTGATCCGTGCGGCAAAGGAATTCGGTTATGACAAGATTGTTTTGGCCGGCGGAGTGTCTGCAAACAGCGGAATTCGTTCCAGGATGGAGGCGGAATGCCGGAAAAATCATTTTGGGCTTTGTATGCCTCCGTTAAAGTATTGCGGCGATAATGCAGCAATGATTGCGGCACAGGGATATTATGAAATTTTGGATGCAAAAACGGCCGGGATGGATTTGAATGCAACGGCATCTTTGTCAATTACGGAAGAAAACTTTCGCGTAGTTTAGTGCTTTTTGCCAGTTTGATAGAAAAGTAACGAAACTGTAGGGAATTCACGAAAAAGTCATTGATTTTTCAGCGTTTTATCGTTATAATATTAGTCGTGAAAAATTATTTTTGGGAACAAAATTAGTTTTGACTGAAAATAATGGAAGGAGAATTTACTATGTTAACCAACAATCAAAATGTAATTAAATGGGTTGACGAAATGGTTGCTCTTTGTAAACCGGATCAGATCGTTTGGATCGACGGCAGCGAAGAACAATTAAATGCTCTGAGAGAAGAAGCAATTTCCACTGGTGAAATGGAAAAATTAAATGAGGAAAAACTGCCGGGCTGTCTGCTTCACAGAACTCTGCCGAACGACGTTGCCCGTGTAGAAGCTCGTACATTCATCTGCTCCAGAAAAGAAGAAGATGCAGGTCCGACCAATAACTGGTGCGACCCAAAAGAAATGTATGCAAAACTGACCCCGATGTACGACGGCGTTATGAAAGGCCGTACGATGTATGTCATTCCTTACTCCATGGGTCCGATCGGTTCTCCTCTTGCAAAAGTGGGCGTTGAACTGACTGACTCTATCTATGTTGTTCTCAACATGGATATCATGACCAGAATGGGCAAACAGGCTTTTGAAAACCTGGGTGAAACCTCTAACGACTTTGTTCGCGGCCTCCATTCTAAAGCGAATATCGATCCGGAAAACAGATACATCGTTCATTTCCCGGAAGACAACACGATTTGGTCTATCAACTCTGCTTACGGCGGAAACGTACTGCTGGGCAAAAAATGCTTTGCTCTGCGTATTGCCTCCTACCAGGGTAAAAACGAAGGCTGGATGGCAGAACATATGCTGATTTTGGGTATCGAAAATCCTCAGGGTGAAGTTACCTATATTTCCGCTGCGTTCCCGTCTGCTTGCGGTAAGACCAACCTGGCGATGCTGATTCCGCCGGAAGTATATCAGAAACAGGGTTACAAAGTATGGACTGTCGGTGACGATATCGCTTGGCTGAAACCTGGCAAAGACGGCAGACTGTATGCAATCAACCCGGAAAACGGTTTCTTCGGCGTTGCTCCTGGTACCAATGCAAAATCCAACTTCAACGCTTTGGAATCCACCAAGAAAAACACCATCTTCACCAACGTTGCTCACAATTTGGATGACAACACTGTTTGGTGGGAAGGCTTAGATAAGAATCCGCCGGAACATGCTGTTGACTGGACAGGCAAACCTTGGAACGGCAAGACCTCTGAAGAAAAAGGTGCTCATCCGAACTCCAGATTTACTGCCCCGGCAATCAACTGCCCCTGCATCAGCCCCGAATTCAACAATCCGGAAGGTGTTCCGATCTCCGCAATGATCTTCGGCGGCCGTCGTGCGAAAACCGCTCCGCTGGTATATCAGTCCTTTGACTGGAAACACGGCGTATTTGTAGGTTCTACCATGGCTTCTGAAACAACTGCTGCTGCTACTGGTGCAGTCGGTGTTGTTCGTCGTGACCCGATGGCTATGCTGCCGTTCTGTGGTTACCATATGGGTGACTACTTTGCTCACTGGCTCGAAATGGGCGAAAAACTGGGCGATAAAGCTCCGAAAATCTTCAATGTAAACTGGTTCAGAACTGATGATGAAGGTCACTTCATCTGGCCTGGATTCGGTGACAATATGCGTGTCCTGATGTGGATTGTTGCTCGCTGCAAAGGTGAAGCAGACGCTGTTGAAACTCCGATTGGCTATGAACCAAAACCGGAAGACATCAACATCGAAGGTTTGGATATCGATCTCGATACCGTAAAAGGCCTCTTAAATGTTGACGTTGACCTGTGGAAAGAAGAAGCAAAAGGCATTCGTGAGTTCTATGCGAAGTTTGGAAACAAACTGCCGAAAGAACTGATGGATCAGCTGGATGCTTTGGAAGCAAGACTTGCAAAATAATTTGTTCCCAAAATGGAGAACCCGGAACCGTCCAAAGACGGTTCCGGGTTTTATAATGCGGAGAAATATCTCTCCGTTTACTGTGAAGCATTGCTTTCTTCGGATGTAACGATGAAACAGAAAGTTATTTGGGAAAATTGTCCTACCCAACTTCCGGTTTTTATCAAACTGGCTTGGTTTTGAAAAAATATCATTCTGTCTCGCAGCAGACCTTTTAGAATCGATTCAGGATCATAGAATTTTTAGTTTCCTTTTTTCTAAAAAAGAGGTATAATAAATACCGCATAGTAAAAATAGACGATACTGCTTTACCAGTTGAGGATAAAGAAAAACTGATTGGATCGGTTTATGAAAGGAGACGGGATACTGTGAGTACAGTAGGTTTGGTTTTAGAAGGCGGCGGGCTGCGAGGAACTTATACTTCGGGTGTGCTGGATGCCTTTATGGAATACGGTATTAAATTTCCCTATATTATTGGGGTTTCTGCGGGAATCTGCAATGCGGTTTCCTACATATCTCTGCAAAAGGGAAGAAGCGCGCAGATCAATATGAACCACTGTAATGATAAAAATTACTATAGCTTTCAGAATTTTTTCAAAACAGGCTCGATTTTCAGTGAAAAAATGCTGTTTGATTTGATTCCTCATCCGCTGTATCCCTTTGATTACGATACATATCAAAAAGAATACCAGCATACGAAGCTGATTGCCGGCACGACGGACTGCGTCAGCGGGAAACCGGTTTACTATGAACTCAATGACCTGCGTAATCAATATGATATTGTAAAAGCTACCAGCTGGCTGCCGTTTTTATCCAAGATGGTGGAATATGATGGAAAAAAGCTGTTGGACGGAGGCGCGTCAGATTCGATTCCGGTCAAAAAATCCATGGCTGACGGGAATGAAAAAAACGTGATTGTGTTGACTCAACCGGAGGGATACCGCAAAAAGCCCTCCAAACAGGATAAATTGGCTCATATCGTATACCGAAAATATCCTAACCTGATAGATGATCTGGTCAATCGTTATCAGGTTTATAATGACACGTTAGACCACATTAAAAAATTGGAAGCGGAGGGAAAGGCGTTCGTCATTAAGCCATCCCGTGCTTTGGGATTGGGACGGCTGGAAAAAGACCCGGAAAAGATTCGGTTTGCTTATGAGTTAGGATATCAAGACGCCGTTAAGAAGATGGAAGAGATGAAAGCATTTTTACAGCCGGAAGAGAGTTTCACTTCGGCCAAATAGGAGATAGCATATGATACGCTTTGCAGTGATAGGGACGAATTTTATTACAGATCGTTTTTTAGCGGCCAGTAAATATTATGAGGATTTTGCTTTATCCGCAATATATTCCCGGACAGAAGAGAGAGGACGGGCCTTTGGGGAAAAATACGGAGTAGCAAAGGTCTATACCAGTCTGCTGGATCTTGCTTCCGACCCGGAGATTGACGCGGTCTATATTGCGAGTCCGACCTGCTGTCACATGGAACAGGCGGTGCTTATGATGGAGCATCAAAAACATGTACTCTGCGAAAAGCCGGCGGCGTCAAACTTGGGAGAGCTTCAAAAAATGCTCAGCGCCGCTCGGAAAAACAATGTTGTATTTTTGGAAGCCATGCGGCCGGTTTTCCATCCGGGTACAGCATTGCTTCAGGAGCTGCTTCCTCAAATAGGTACGCTCAGAAGGATGCAGCTGACATTTTGTCAGTATTCTTCCCGTTATGACAAATTCAAAAGCGGAATTGTGGAAAATGCTTTTCGTCCGGAGCTTTCTAACGGCGCGTTGATGGATATTGGCAGTTATTGCGTCCATTTGGCGGTTTACCTCTTTGGTATGCCCCGCAAGATTCAGTCTCTGAGCATGATGCTTCCCCAGAGCATTGACGGAGAAGGGTCCATTTTGATGGACTACGGCTCTTTTCAGGGAAATATCCACTATTCTAAAATTACCAACACCCGTTTAGGCAGTGAGTTTCAGGGTGAAAAGGGCTGCATTTTAGTGGACAAAATCAGCGAGCCAGGAACGATTCGGCTGATTCCCTACCAAGGGGAAGAAATAGCCTATCATGTAAAAGAAAAAGATGATATGCGCTTTGAGCTTCGGGCCTTTTTAGATGCGGTTGAGAAAGGGAAAAGTGTACTCACCTATCATCAGGCCAGTGTGGATGCCCTTTCTGTCATGGATACAGTCCGCAGTCAATGCGGAATTGTTTTTCCGGCGGATGGGGAGTAAGGCAATCTCAGAACTCATTGAAACAGCAAGAAGATATTTCTGCTTTTATAGTGGGAATCTTTCGGTCGAGCTTTCAAACAGGCTCGGCCGATTTTTATTTTTGTGGATAACCCTTTCCGAAAGGCCGAAACTAGTTAGGGAACAGGAGAAAGATTTCTCTTGACAAGAACATACGTTCTTTAGTATAATAAAAACAGCAGGATAGGAAGAAAATAGTTGTAATATTGGGGCAAAAGAGGGGATTTTAGATGACTGTTTTTGATAAACTGAAAATTTTGACGGATTCTGCAAAATATGATGTAGCCTGCACTTCCAGCGGCTCAGACCGCACGATGGGGAAAAATCTTCCGGGGATGGGATCGGCCGTTTCCTGCGGGATCTGTCATTCCTTTTCTGCTGACGGACGGTGTATTTCTCTCCTGAAGGTTTTGATGACTAATTACTGCGAATATGACTGCCAGTACTGTGTCAACCGTCACTCCAATGATACGCCCAGGGCGGCATTTACCCCCAGGGAACTGGCTGATCTTACCATCAATTTTTATAAGAGAAACTATATTGAAGGGCTGTTTTTAAGCTCCGGAGTGATAAAAAACCCGGATTACACTTGTGAGCGGATGATACGCTGCGTGGAGATTCTGCGCAACGAGTATCATTTTTACGGATATATCCATGCCAAAGCAATTCCAGGAGCGGACGAGGCTCTGCTTCAGCGGCTGGGATTTTTGGTAGACAGAATGAGCGTGAATATCGAGCTCCCTTCTCAAAAAAGTTTGACAAAGCTCTGTCCCAATAAAAGTAAGCAGGCCATTTTAAAGCCGATGGGTCTTTTGACCAACCGCATTCGGGAAAATAAGGCGGAAATCGTACAGTACCGCCATGCGCCTAAGTTTGTGCCAGCCGGACAGAGCACCCAGATGATTATCGGGGCTACACCGGAAACAGATTACCAGATCTTAAATCTGACGGAGGGGCTTTATAAGAAATATTCGTTAAAAAGGGTGTTTTTTTCCGCTTATATCCCAGTAGCGGACAATCCGTTGCTACCTTCTATTCATACAAAGCCGCCCCTGCTTCGAGAGCATCGGCTGTATCAGGCCGATTGGCTGCTGCGGTTTTACGGTTTTGAAGCAAAAGAATTGCTGGATGAGGAACATCAAAGCTTCCATCCCCTGATCGATCCCAAATGCAACTGGGCGATAAACCATATGGAGCTGTTCCCGGTGGAGGTGAACAAAGCGTCTTATGAGATGCTGTTGAGGGTCCCCGGAATCGGAGTGACCAGCGCCAAGCGAATTCTGCAAGCCAGAAAGGCAGGCAGTCTGGATTATGAGGGACTGAAGAAAATCGGGGTGGTATTAAAGCGGGCTCAATATTTTATCACCTGTAAGGGAAAATTGGCGGAAGGGCTGAAAATCCGGGAGGATAATCTGTTGATGAGCTTGGTTTCGGAAAAGGGGATCAGTCTGCTGACTCGACAAATGCTGGATCAGTCTTATGAACAGCTTTCTCTTTTTCCCAGTGGAAAACTCAGCGAGGAGGATGTGCGGCAATGCCTCAAAGAACCAATATAATATATGAATATGACGGAAGCTTTGAAGGCTTTTTGTGCTGCGTCTTTGAAAGCTTTGAAAAAAAGGAACTACCCTGCGATATCATTCCCCAGACACAGGAACAGATGACCTTAGCGCCGGTCAGAGAAATTACAACCGACCGAAAAAAGGCGGCGCGGGTCTATCGGTCGATCGAGCGAAAAATGTCCGTTTCGGCCAGAGAGCTGATTGAATTGAGTTTTTTAACCTGTCTTCCTCAAAAGGAACGGGACATGTTAGACTTTTTTTACCTTGGTTATCACTATGGCAGACAGGTGATGAACCGGTTGACCGACCCTACAGTAGACCGTTTGCTCAAGGGAGTGAAACACCTGACCAATGAGGCCCATCTCACCAAAGAATTCCTCCGGTTTTCGACAAGAAACGGAATGCTGGTGGCGAAAATCGGCCCCAAAAATAATGTGCTGTCTCTGATCAAAGACCATTTTGCCACTCGCTTTCCCAACGAAACCTTTCTGATTTACGATTGCAAGCACCATTTGGCTTTTCTTCACACGCCTCGTCAGAGCGGTATTATTCCGGTGGAGGATATCGAACTGGAGCAGATTGATGAGGAAGAACGGCATTACCAAAGGCTGTGGAAACTGTTTTACCGCACTATCGCTATTCGGGAACGATATAATCCTCGGTGCAGGATGTCCCATATGCCTAAGCGTTATTGGGAGTATATGACCGAATTTCAGGAAGAGGAGCCAGCGTCACCACAGATGGAAACCATTGCTTCCCCAATCACGCCCCCTCCTTTAGAGATGCAAAACTCAGCACCAAAGCCGAAAATAGAATAAAAGACAGAAGAGCCATTCTCTTTATGAGAGAATGGCTTATCGCTTGGACGAGAGTTTTTCCAGTCGACCAATCAAAGAAGGCAGATCCTCTTTGATTGGTCGACTGGAACTTTTCATTTGATGGCAATGCTTCTCCTTCTCACTGGTCCTTTTAGGTTGTCAGGAATTTTCCCCTTAATATTTTCTTACAATTTCGTCTGTTTCCTTTACAAAAGCATAAAATGTTAGTATGATAAAAGAAAATAAAGTAGAAAGTGAGGGAGTGTATGAGAAATCGTGTATTGAATTTTTTATGGGCTTTTTTGGTGATTGCCGCCGGTATTGGCTTTATCGGAGCGGAATTGGGCTGGTGGAGCTTCCACCTGATTTCCGGAGGCTGGTGGGCGTTTTTTCTCATCATCCCAAGTTTTGTCTGCATCATTCAGCGGGGCCCGGGAGTCTGGTCGGTGCTCTGTCTGCTGGGCGGGCTGTGGATCTTTTTAAACAGACAGGACTTTGTTCCTCAGGATACGGCGAGGCATTTATTTTTACCGGCAATACTGTTATGTATCGGCGGCGTGATTCTTTTTAAGGTATTGCGTGCGCCGGTAAGCGAGGTCGGTCATCATAAGCCGATGTTTCTGGATCTTCCCAACTATTTCAGCCTGTTTTCCGGGAAAGAGGCTGAGTTCTGTAACCAGCCTTTTTATGGAGCGAATGCGACAGCGATCTTCGGCGGGGTGGATTTGGACGTCAGAGGGGCGCTGATTACCGGCGATACAACCATCAATTGCAGCTCCGTCTTCGGGGGAATTACCATCAAGACAGATCCAGGAGTGAATGTGAAAGTAAATTGTCTGGCGATTTTTGGAGGCACATCTGACAAAAGGAAGCAGCCTTATCAAGCGGAACTGCCGACTATCTATGTGAAAGGACTGTGTCTGTTCGGAGGAGTGGACGTAAAATGATCGTGGCATGGAAACTCTTTTTAGGTATATTGGTGCTGCTTGTCGTGCTGGCGGCTGCGGCCTTTTTGGTGATTTTGGGTATGCTGCTCAGCGGTAAATGGAGTCTGGAAAACAGAAAGCTTTCTCTGCATCCTCAACAGCTGCTGTCTTTCCAGAAGGATTTTACGGATCAGGAGATTACCGGATTAGAACTGTCTAATCAGACTGCTGATATCGTGCTGTCTGCGGGAGAGCATTTCACGGTAAAGGGAGAAAATCTGCCAGAGACCTTTTCCAGTGAGGTGGCAGACCAGACGCTTAGAATCAACAACCCCTCCAAATGCTCTAACTGGTTTTTCAAGATCAGGCGGAATTCTGGTTTCTCTCCTAAAATTGAAATCAGGGTTCCAAAAGGGTTGGATCTGGAGTGGGTGAAGCTGGAAAACGGGGTAGGAAATTTAAAAGTTTCGGATTTAACCGCCAAGATTTTTCGGTTGCAAGTGGGGTAGGAGATTTTCAGGGAGAAAGATTGACTGCCTCTCACGCTGATATCAGCGGAGGTACAGGGCATATTACCCTTTGCGACGTAGATTTTTCTGGTTTGGAACTTATTGCAAGGGTTGGAGATGTGGATTATCAGGGCACTTTGACAGGAGTTTCCAGCCTTGACTGCAGCGTAGGGAATGTACGCATGGAGCTTGTGGGAAGCAAAGAAGATTATTCTTTCTGGGTAGATTCCAACATAGGTAAGGTATCGATTAACGGAGAACCGACCAAAGGAACCCGTCTAGGCGGAACCAATGAACTTCGGATTCAATCGGGGGTTGGAGACGTAACGGTGTCTTTCGTTGCTCCCTGAATTTTGGCCTGAATCATTCTTCAGACAGGAGGGAAAAGAGATGAAGGAACAGATCGGGACAGTCAAGCAATATTATGATGAAAACGCACAGAAAGAATGGGAGCGTTTAGAAAAGCATCCTTTTGAGTTTGTCTTTACCACTTATATGATGGATCAGTATATCAAACCAGGCGATCGCATCTTAGATATCGGAGGAGGTCCGGGAAGGTATTCCCTTTATTATGCGCAAAAGGGCTGTGACGTAACCCTTGTAGACTTATCCCAGGGGAATATTGCTCTGGCGAAAGAGAAAGCAACGGAATATCAGGTATCCCTCACTGCTTATGAGAAAAACTGTTTGGAATTGGAAGAGCTTTCTTTGGCAGAGGAAAGCTTTGACCACGTGTTTTTGATGGGGCCGCTTTATCATCTGAAGGAAAGGAAGGAACGGGAAGAGGCAGTGTCTTTGGCGCTTAAAAAGCTGAAACCAGGCGGGATTTTTTATTGCTCCTTTATCCTGGATTTTTCAGGCCTGATTTATGCGATGAAAAATGGACCGGGTATTATTGCGCAAGAATTGGAAAATCCAGACGCCCGTCTGTTATTGGACTCTATCGCTGAGGGAACAGAATATGTGGGGCCGGCTTTTACTTCCGCCTACTTTACGAATCAAAGACAGATCGAGCCTTTTTTAAGCGCTTTCCCCTTGGAGAAACTTCATATTTTCGGTCAGGAGGGAATTTTGACTTTGAACGAAAAACAGGTGCTGTCCTTCCCAAAAGAGGAACAGGATTTATGGGTAGAGATTGCAAAACGTTTTCTGGAGCTTCCGGAATTTTTAGCTTTTTCGGAACACGCGATGTATATCGGAAAGAAAAGGCCTGCGGATTAAAGCGGGAAAAATATAACGGTATCAAGAACCCCGGCGCTTCCTATTTGGAAGCGCCGGGGTTCTGTCTTTTCACAATAAAATAAAAAAGCCAAATCGCTCCAGCGCATTTCTGACGCTGGAGCGATTGTGTTTTTACAGGGTTTCCGGCTCATCATAATCGACGCCGAAGGTTTCTACGGTCACCTTTTCCATGACCTGGTCTTCCAGAGGTTTATCCCGATAGTCCCGCTGAACCGAAACAATCCGGTCTACTTCTTCCATCCCCTCAATGACCTTGCCGAACGCGGCATACTGACCGTCCAAATGGGGCGCATCCTCTACCATAATAAAAAACTGGGAACCTGCGCTGTCCGGATGAGAGGCGCGAGCCATAGAAATTACCCCTCTGGTATGACGGAGATTGTTTTCAAAACCGTTGGCGGAAAATTCCCCCTTGATGCGGTAGCCTGGACCGCCCATCCCGATTCCTTCCGGATCTCCGCCCTGGATCATAAAGCCGGGGATGACCCGATGAAAAATAACATCGTCGTAAAATTCATTCTGCACCAGAGAAATAAAGTTGTTGACGGTATTCGGCGCAATGTCTGGATATAATTCCACTTTGATTTTCGTATCATGACCGGTGTCAATGGTAACGATAGGATTATTCATACTTTATACCTCTTTTACAATTTATTCTGATTCGCCGCAGCTGTACCGGAAAAGAAAAATCACGGTCAAAAATCGCTGAGACAAGGACAATCCCTCGCTTTTTTCAGTATCTAGTCTGAAACCGGAAGGAAAGATTCAAAAACTGCCCTACTTATTTTACTATAAAGCAGAGGGGAAGACAAGATGTTTTCCATCTGTTTGGCAATAGGAGCAAGTCGCTTTTTTCTAATAGGACAGACAGATCCATCTTTCAGCGACTTTCCCTTTTTGTCTGTTGGACGAAAACTCCTCTGCGGTTTGTGGCGATGGAAGTGGAGACACTTTCTGTTAATAAGCCGCAAACGGTGAAAATAAGTATCGCGTGCAAAGATAAGGAGAAAACCTTTCACAAAGCGCTGAAACTGCTGCATTTTGCCGATGAAAAAGACAGCAAATGAGATATGGGATTGACTTTCTAAATGATATGGTGCATGATATTTTTAAACTAGAAAATAAATACATCCTTACTAGCCCATGCATACCAGATTTTAGGAGGCATAACATCAGGGAGACATTGCAAAGCCCTTATCAGAAAGGAGGGAAAAGTATCCTTTTTGGAAAAACTAACAAATCGCCAAAATGTTCCATCAATTAGATCGTGGAGAAATATTATTTCATCCTAATAAAGGAGGCAATTGTATGAACAAAATTTTTTCCAAGGAAGCGCTTTATGATTACTCTTCCCAAAGAACCTTTCCAAATGACGCAAGGGAAGCGGCGTTTTTATTAGGAGGGATCGGCACTGGAAATATTTCCCTGGGTGCAAGAGGGGAACTCAGGGACTGGGAAATTTTTAACCGTCCGGCAAAAGGGCAGGTATTTCCCTATACCTTTTTTGCGATTTCTGCAAAAGAAGAAGGACAAGAACGCAACGCCAAGATATTAGAGGGCAAAATGGCGCCGCCTTTCTCCAAATCCCATGGATTTTTCGCTCACGAAATGGCAGGGGTACCAAGGTTTGAACATTCTGAATTTACCGGAGAATATCCCAAGGCATTTTTGACTCTTTCCGACCGGACGATGCCAGTCGATGTAAAATTGGAAGCTTTCAATCCGTTGATTCCTCTGGACAGTTTGAATTCGGGGATTCCCTGCGCCATTTTAAATTATACTGTAATCAATAAATCAGAACATGCGACAGAGGTAAGTATTGTTGGAACGCTCCCCAATGTGGCTTGTTATCCGGAAACCTCCGAGAATATCTGGGGCAACTATAACAACGAAATCGCCAAGACCAGCCAAAATACCCTGTTGGAAGAGGGGGAACTTGTCACACTGTTTTTTACCAATACAGGGACTGAAGAAAATGAACTTAGCTACAGCGACCTTTCTTTAAGCGTTCTGTCTTCCGAGGAAGTCCTCTCTCTGCCAATGTGGCCGGAATGCGGCTGGTGGGATGCGGCACAGATGGTATGGGACAGCATGCGAACCCATGGAGA
This sequence comes from uncultured Clostridia bacterium, assembly GCA_944382885.1. GTDB lineage: Bacteria > Bacillota > Clostridia > Oscillospirales > Ruminococcaceae > Massiliimalia. Next base: position 24,123 of record CALWNT010000012.1, read on the forward strand.
TTTTTCGTCAGTGGGAAAGGGCAGCACGGAAATGGGGCCGTCTCTCAAGCCGGGCAGTTTAGGAGCCAAATTCCAGTTGGAGCCAAAGGGGCAGAAGACGGTGACCTTTATCATTGCCTGGAACGCACCGAACCGGATTAATGGTTGGTACCCCGACCAGATTAATTCTTGCTGCGGAGAAGGCTGTAATTGTCAGAAAGTGGAAACAACCACGAAAAATTATTATGCGACTGTTTTTGAAAATTCTTTGGCGACTGCAAGATATGTAGCGAAAAACTTTTCGTCCCTTTCTGAAAAAACAACTGCGTTTCACCAAGCGCTGTTTGGCAGCACTCTGCCGTGCTATGTTCTGGACGCGGTATCCGCGAATATCACCGTTCTTCGCAGCACCACCTGTTTTCGGACGGCCAACGGAAAATTTTACGGTTGGGAAGGCTGCTTTGCAACGGAGGGATGCTGCGAAGGGAACTGCACCCACGTTTGGAATTATCAGCAGACGCTGGCCTTTTTATTCCCGGATCTGGAAAAGGATATGAGGCTTACCGAATTTAATATAGAAACAGATTCCACCGGGCGGATGGAATTTCGGGCGAAGCAGGCGTTTGGTGGGAAAAATAACTTTCATCCCGCTGCAGACGGACAACTGGGCTGTATCATCAGGCTGTATCGGGACTGGAAACTGTGCGGCGACCGGGAGTTTCTCGCAAGCGTTTGGGAAAACGCCAAACGGGCGCTGAATTTCGCCTTTGATTACTGGGATGCAGATCATGACTGCGTATTGGATAGCCAGCAGCACAATACTTATGACATTGAGTTTTACGGTCCCAACAGCTTGGTCAACAGTATGTTTTTCGGCGCATTAAAAGCCGGAGCGGAAATGGCGAAAGAAATGGGAGAAGCGGAACTTTCCCAGAAATATCTGGATGCCCTTGAAAAGGGATCGGAAAAACGGGATCGCCTGTTATGGAACGGAGAATATTATGCTCAGAAAATCGAGGACGTGAACGAATATCCTTATCAGTATGGGCAAGGCTGCCTTTCCGACCAGCTTTTAGGGCAGGAGTTGTCCATGGTGGCGGGACTGGGATATATCCTACCCCCAGATCATGTCAACAGCGCTGTGAAATCCATTTTCAAATATAATTTTCTGGAAGATTTTTCACAGCATCACAATGTCCAGAGAACCTATGTACTGAACGATGAAAAAGGCTTGCTTTTGTGTACTTGGCCGGAAGGAGGCCGTCCCATCCTACCTTTTACCTATTCCGATGAAGTGTGGACAGGGATTGAATACCAGGTTGCAACCCACCTGATTTATGAAAATTATATTGAGGAAGGTTTAACCATTGTAAAGGCGTTGCGGGATCGGCATGACGGCTATAAGAGGAATCCTTGGAATGAGGTTGAATGCGGAAACCATTACGCCAGGTCTATGGCCAGCTGGGGACTGCTATTGGCCTTGAGCGGATATCGTTATGATCTGGTTGATCAGAAATTGGAATTTAGCCCCAAACTAAACCAAGAGCATTTCTCCTGCTTCTTCAGTTGCGCAAAAGCTTGGGGGACGATTGCGGTAGATAACGGCACACCAGTGGCTACAATTTTATACGGCGATTTGGACGATGTAGAAATTTTTGTTGATGGGAAAAAGGCCCAAAAGCGTTTGGCGGAGAAATGATGAGTACACATGAATATATTTATCTCAAACCCCAGGAGTTTCAAAAAGAGCTGCAGAGATGTCCAGTGGCTTATCTGCCTTTGGGCACCTTGGAATGGCATGGGAAGCACCTGCCCTTAGGAGCAGATGGAATACAATCTCATTATCTGTTTGAACAGATCGCGCAAAGAGTGGGAGGGATTATATGTCCCATGCTCTTTCTGGGGCCGGATCAGAGAAGCATTGTAGACGGACGGGAATATTATGGGATGGATAACGGAAATTACGACCCGGATCCCATGCAGTGGTATCCTCCTCAAAAATTTGCGGGAAGCGCCTATTGGATTGAAGAATCCGGCTTTCAAATTCTTCTTGACGCAGTAGTGAAACAACTGGCGAGAGCAGGCTTTCGGATGATCGTCGCTCATGGACACGGGCCGTCTACCCACTTTTTTCAAGACCGGGCGGAGTTTTATCGACTGCATCATGGGGTCAAATGCATCAGTTGCTGGCAGCTGGAAGGGGATCTATCTTTTCAGTCAGATCATGGGGCGATGAATGAAACCTCTATTCTGATGGCGATTCATCGGGAACTGGTCAGCATGGACAGACTGGAACAAAATCTGGATATTTGGCCTGACGGCATCGGCGGCAAGGATCCCCGGCTCTTTGCAAATGTTCAGGTAGGAAATGAGATGATTGCGAAAACCATCGAAAAAATGGTCGAAATCATCAACAGAGAGTTGGGACAAAAGGAGGTGTCGTCATGACAGTTGAAAACTTACATGATTTTTTGTTAGGTCTTCATCCGGTCAGAAAAAATACGGTAGATGAGATCGTGTTTGGAAAAAAAGAAATGGTGGTTCGCAAAATAGGAACCTGTTGGCAGCCGTATTTGCATACCTTAGAGCAGGCATATCGCGATGGTGTGAATGTGATGGTGGTGCATGAGCCGACCTTTTACAGTGATGAAATAGAAAACAGCCCACTGATGTATGATAGAAGGGAAAAAGACGGAACCATACGGCTGGGTTCTTCTGCCTTTTATCGTCAAGCGGAAGAAAAGCGTCGATGGCTTCGAGAGCATGACATGGCGGTAATCAGATGCCACGATGTGCTGGATATTGTCCCAGAATACGGAATCCCCTATGCCTTGGGAATAGCGCTTGGATTTACTGAGGAAGATCTTGTCGGGAGCCAGGACTATTTTAACAAGTATCGAATTCCTCCTCAAACAGCGATAGAAGCAGCCCAATATATTGCGGGGCGGCTGGAAGAGTTTGGTCAGAAGACCGTTTCTTTTTATGGAGACGGCAATCGCAAGGTAGAGACAATTTGCGTAGGGACGGGATGTATTAGCAGCCCCATCGAAATGATGGATTTGGAAGCGGATCTGTATCTTTCCATCAACGATGCAGTCAGCACCTGGGTGGAAACAACCTATGCGATTGATACCGGCAGGCCTTTGATTTTAATTGACCACGGTGCTTCGGAAGAAATGGGCGTCAGGCTGCTTCACAATTTGTTCGAACGATCCTTTGAGCTTCCCTGCATCCATTATCCCCAAGGATGCACTTTCCAGTTTGTCAATCGCAACGGAATCGTATAGGCCAGCTGGGATATGCTTTCCTTGCGCCTAGGAGCTTTATTTGTTCTGAAAAAAGCCGGCGTTTTTCTAGCGTCGGCTTTTTCTTTCCGATAGACTTCTTTAGATTATCCGACTTTATTTGGCAACGACTATATATGCAATCTATTTGAGAGACTCTTGTTACTCTAATTTTACGAGAAAGAGGAAAAAATGACGAGATGCTTGCAGCTTATTTACAAATTTAGTTATAATTATTACAGTTTGCTGTTTTGTGATGCTTTCTGTAGAAAAACATGATAAGATAGGGGCAGCTTAAGTGATGCCGTCATACTTTCCTGAAAAGTACAAGGAGGAGATCATTCTATCACTTCTCTGCTTTTGGAATTAACAGAGGTATAAAACTTCGAAATAAGACATACAAAATAAAGGTGATGGGAGTCAATAGTCAGGAAAGGACCTTTTGAAGGTGTTTCTCAGAAAAAGCAAAAAGGAGTCGGAAAGGAAAGATGAGAACAAAACAGAAGTCTTTGAAATTTTACAGAAAAATTTATATGTTTGTCTCTTTGATTACGGTGATAGTCTTGCTGATGGTTTGTGTAGCGCAGTTTGTATTAGGACGCATTATGGAAACAAATTATAAAAATTTAGAGAACCAGCATAATTCCCTGTTGGTTCAATTATCCCAAGCTCAGAAAGAAGCTCAAAAAGGAGTGGAATATGAGGAGCTGTTTCGCAGACAAGGGGAAGAAGAATTTCCCTATTCCAAACAATATGATCATCTTTATGTAAAGGAAGAACCACGACAGGTCAATACGTCCAAAGGGCAAAAAATTGCGTACCTTACTTTTGATGACGGCCCTTCTGACAACACGCTTAAAATTTTGGATCTGTTGAAAAAAGAAAAAATAAAAGCAACATTTTTCGTGGTAGGTCATATGGGAAAAGAAGCAAAACCGATTTTAAAGAGGATTGTAGAGGACGGGCATACCATCGGCATTCACAGCTATTCTCATGATTACGATAAAATTTACGGCTCGGTAGAAGCCTATTTGGAAGATTTCAATCAAATGTTTGAGATGGTGTATGAAGCAACCGGAGTAAAATCCACAGTGTTCCGTTTTCCAGGAGGAAGCATCAACGCTCACAATCGAATGATCTATCAGCAGATCATCTCAGAAATGCTTCGAAGAGGGTTTTCTTATTATGACTGGACAGTGGACTCACAGGACGCTACCAGAAATCCCAGCGTGGAGAAAATGATGGGAAATATCAATGCTTCTATCGGGCGTCAGAGCCGCCCAGTTGTGCTGATGCACGATGCCGCGAGCAAGAAAATGACGGTAGAGGCCCTTCCGAAAATCATCAGGGCCTATCGGGATGCTGGATATTCCTTCGATACCTTAGATCATCGGGAAATCTGCTTTTTCCCTTATCAGGCTGAACCGGGTATTCCAGGAAAATGAGATCTCCCGCCGCTGGGAGGTCTGTTGATCTGACGGAGGTTTTATAAGGAGAGATAAAGAGAAGACAGAGAAAAGGTTACTTTTTCTCTGTCTTCTCTAACGGGAGGAGTGGAAGCCTTATCCCAGTGCCACGTCCATCACCATCATGACAAGAAATCCCACGGTGATACCAAAAGTGGCGAGATTTTTGTTGGACTTGGAGGATTCCGGAATCAGCTCGGAGGCACATACGGCGATCATAGCCCCTGCGGAAAAGGCAAGCAGGAAGGGAAGAATGCTTTCCATGGTAAAGGCCGCCAGTGCCCCAATCACTCCGGCGACAGGTTCTACCATGCCGGAAAGCTGACCGTAGAAAAAACTTTTCCTCCGGCTGTAGCCTTCCCGGCGTAAGGGGAGGGAAACAGAAGCGCCTTCCGGGAAATTCTGTAATCCAATCCCTACCGCCAACAGTACAGCGCCTAACGAATCTGATCCGGTCAGCATGGAGGCTGCCCCTCCAAAGGCTACGCCGACTGCCATCCCTTCCGGAATGTTATGTAATGTGATTGCGGTAACCAGCAGAATGCATCGTTTCAGGCTGCCGGGCTCATGGTGCGCTTTGTGTTCCTGGTAGTCCGCCAAATCGTCAAAGGAACATTTATTTAAAAGCCGGTCTCCGGCGATAATAAAAATCCCCCCTACGAAAAATCCCGCGGCAGGGATAAACCATCCGGTTTGATACAGTTTTTCGCTCATACTGATAGCGGGACTTAAAAGAGACCAGAAGGATGCCGCGATCATGACTCCGGCTCCAAATCCCAGCATGATGTCGAGTATCTTTCTATTAACACGCTTAAAGAGAAAGACGATCGCCGCTCCTAAAGCGGTGACGCCATAGGTAAACCCTGTTGCCAGCAATGCCTGTAATACAGGATTTAACCCATTCAAAAAGGACATAATGTTCCATCCTCCTAACTCTGTTTTTCTGCATACTATTCAAAAAGAATGGTAAATGTGACTAAATTATCTTTTTTATTTCAGACGAAACGAATAGGAAACATTACGAATTGCTTACAAGTTTTCCTGGACTATTGCAAGAAAATTCTCTTAGTGTTATGATGAGGGCGTGATAAAATGGGAAAGGATAGCACAAGGTGCAGTGGAAAACAAAACAGCAAATACTTGAAGAATCTGCTGAGTTTGTTTGAAAGAGGTGTATAGAATCTATGTTAGAATTGTTTATTTGGGGGGCGTTGTTTGTCATCCTGATTTTGGTGGAATCAGCGACGGCACAGTTGGTATCTATTTGGTTTGCCGTCGGCAGTCTTGCGGCGATGATTACTTCTGTTTTTACTGATTTTTTATGGATACAAATGCTGGTATTTATTATTGTTTCTTTGATTTTGCTATTAGCTACTAGGCCGTTTATCAAAAAGCTTCGTCTGCGCCATGAGGCCACCAATGCGGACTCGGCTGTAGGGCAGGAGGGAATTACCATTGTTGAGATCAATAATCTGATGGAAGAGGGCCGCATCAAGCTTCAGGGGCTTAGTTGGAATGCGAGAAGTGAAACCAATCAAGTAATTCCGATTGGCACAAAGGTACGGGTCATCCGTATTGAGGGCGTTACCGCCTATGTCGCGCCCGCAGAAAGTAATTAAAATCGTTTTCTGCCGGCAGCGTCCGGAACAGATAGATAAGGAGGAATTTTTATGCCGTATATTATTTTGGGGATTGTCATTATTGTGTTAATCTTTTTGGCCGCCCACATCAAGATCGTGCCTCAGGCCACGGTTTATGTGGTAGAACGCTTGGGAACTTACCGCACGACATGGAATACTGGACCGCATCTTTTGGTTCCTTTTGTAGACCGCATTGCTAAAAAAGTATCCATGAAAGAAATTGTAGTGGATTTTAAGCCGCAGCCGGTGATTACGAAAGACAATGTCACCATGCAGATCGACACGGTTGTGTTCTATCAGGTAACGGATGCGAAACTCTACACCTACGGTGTGGATCGTCCTCTGTCCGCCATTGAAAATCTGACAGCTACCACTTTGAGAAATATTATCGGTGAATTGGAGCTGGACCATACCCTGACTTCCCGTGACTTGATTAACAGCAAAATCACCGCTGTACTGGACGAGGCGACCGACCGCTGGGGAATCAAGATCAACCGGGTAGAATTGAAAAATATCATCCCTCCGTCTGAGATTCAGGACGCTATGGAAAAACAGATGAAAGCAGAGCGGGAACGTCGTGAAACGATGCTTCGCGCGGAAGGAGAGAAGAAATCCTCGATTTTGGTGGCGGAAGGGCAGAAACAGGCCCGCATTTTAGAGGCCCAAGCGCAGAAGGAATCCCAGATTCTTAGAGCGGAAGCGGAAAAACAGGCGACGATCCTTCACGCGGAGGCAGTGAAAGAGCAGAAAATCAGAGAAGCCCAGGGTGAGGCGGAAGCCATCGAAATGGTGCAGAAGGCACTGGCGGACAGCATTAAGCTTTTGAATTCCGCCAATCCCAACGATAAGGTGCTGGCTTTAAAGAGTTTGGAAGCCTTTGCCAAAGCGGCTGACGGAAAAGCGACCAAAATTATTATCCCCAGCGAAATTCAGAGCTTTGCTGGGCTTGCCACATCTGCTAAGGAATTGTTCCAGGCGGATGTTCCAAAAGAAAACTGAGGGAATCCTTAGACAGATTGAAAGAAGGGCAGCCGGCTATTTTGACGCCGGCAGCCCTTCTTTTGCGGCAAAAAAGATAGAGAGACAGACTGCAACCCTTTTTGGATTCGAATGGGCGGATCGGTGCGATTGCGAAGGAAGAAAAGGAAATTCATCAAAACAGCTTTTCTTTTTTTCCATAATCGGCTATACTGAAAAAAGAAGAATTGCACAGGAGGAACGCCATGGCTATCAGCACCATTTTATTTGATTTGGACGGTACCCTTACCGACTCCTTTGAAGGAATTGCCAAATGCGCGCAATACGCTTTAAAGGAAGTGGCCGGGATTCAGGTGGAGGATCTGGGAGAGCTGCGCTGTTTTATCGGTCCGCCGATTAAAGATTCCTTTATCCGTTTTTATGGCCTGGATGAGCAAACGGCGATAGAAGCGGTAAAAAAATACCGGGAGAGATATACTCCCATTGGGATTTATGAAAACCGTGTCTTTGACGGTGTGCCGCAGATGCTTACACAATTAAAACAGGCCGGTTTTTCCCTGAATATCGCTTCCTCCAAACCGGAAAAGATGATTTGGATCGTGTTAGAGCATTTTGGTTTAGCAGAATATTTTGATCATGTTGTAGGAAGCACGATGGACGGGAGTTTCGGCACAAAATCGGAAGTGATTGCAAAGGCCATCTCCCTTTCCGGTGTGGAAAAAGCCCACTGTGTGATGGTGGGAGACAGGATGTACGACGCCTTGGGAGCCGAAGAGAATGGGATTCCCTTTATCGGCGTCACCTACAGTGGTTCCAGAGAAGAACTGCTGCAATATCCTCACCTGATGCTGGCGGATACTCCGGAAGAGGTCAGCCGCTATCTTAAGGGTCAGAGATGAACCGGGAACGTTTTGAAAGAGCCTGTGAGAGTGCCTTGCAGCAGGAGCGGGACAGGGACAGCATCGGCGTGCTTAGGGAAAAGACCCTTCATTCCGTTTTAAAGTATTATTATGAGCCGGCGGAGGAAAATCACGAAATTAAAATCGGGGGATTTGTTGCGGATATTGTGGGGGAACATGGAATTATCGAAATTCAAACCCGGAATCTGGAGAAGCTGGTTCCAAAATTGGAACAATTTTTAAAAGTCTGTCCGGTAACAGTGGTGTATCCGGTCCTGGCAGAGAAATATCTGATCTGGCTGGATGAGGAAACAGGCGAAACCACGAAAAGGCGGAAATCCCCGAAGCGGGGAACGGTAGCAGAGGCGGTTTCTCAATTGTACCCTCTGCGGCAGTTTTTATCTCACCCGAATTTTACCTTTTGTGCTGTGTTGCTGTCTGGGAATGAGATCCGTTCTCTCAACGGATGGAGCAGAGACCGAAAAAAAGGTTCCAGCCGATACGATTTTATCCCCACCGGCATTTTGGAGGAATACTGTTTTGCTGCCCCGGAGGATTATCGCGGCCTGCTTTCTGGTGCGATGCCCGAACGCTTTACGGCAAAAGAATTTGGAGAGGCGCTTTCTTTAGGCGGAAGGAAGCTTTACAGCCTGATTCACGTGTTGGAGAGTCTGTCGATTTTAGAAAAGCTGCCCAAAGAGGGGCGGGCTTATCCTTATCGCATCTGCTCAGCAGAGGAAACCAAAGAATAGATTGGAGATTATGATGTATCAGAAAAAATTAGATCCTGAAATGGACTTGAATCTTTATTTTGAATCCAGAGAATACCATACTCTGCCGTTAGGAGAGGTCTTTTTCCCGACAGGAAAGGTGATTGTATCTGACCCGTTATACAGTCTTCCCTATGGGGGAACAGCGCCCTTTACGGCAAAAATAAAACGAGGCAGTTATCCGGTGCTGCTGTCGGTGAAGTCTACCGAAAATTACGGAGACCGGTATATGGCGGCGAAACTCTGCCTGAATGAAAAGCGGGCGGTGCGGTTTCAGCTTGCCCTGAAGCCGGGAGAAAACTATCAGAAGCTGAAAGAAGACGAGATTTATGGCTTTCCGGTGGAAACAGGTCTAGCCTCTTTCTGTGACGAACAAACTCAGAAGGAGTTTGCCTCTTTTTGTGAGAAGTTTTTGAAAGACCACCCTGACGGGAATCTCTATGACGACTATTTTGCAAAGGTCTTTGACGACAGCTATCAGCTTCATCCCAAATTCCAGCGTCCCGGCGGAGATTGGATCAACTGGACGGTTCCGGGAACACGGGGGAATATTATCATGTTCAACAGTGGATTTGGGGATGGGATCTACCCTGCCTATTGGGGGTATGACCAGAACGGCTATCTGTGCAGTTTGATTATTCAGTTTATCTCTCCGGCGGAATTTGAAGAAGGATAATTCACAGAGAAAAATGTGTTTTTCGGCGGAAAAGGAGGAGTCCAAATGTATCAGCGGTTACATGATTATCTTAAAAATTTATCCAAAGAACTAGTGGAAGGATGCCGCACCAAGGCATATGACGGAACCTGGCTTTATACTCCGGACGGGATTTCCAGCTATAATGCCCTTTGGCTGAGGGATTTTTCCTATATGGTGGAATATGCCGGCTTTGCGATCCCCTGTGAAGAAATCGAGGGCTGTATCCGCTATGCGATTCAGCACCGCCGTGAGGACGGATGGATGCCTGACCGGGCCTGCGGGGACGGCACAGGGATATACGCCGCAGGGGAGGCTGGACATCCGATTGGAGAAGCCAATCTGGATAACACCCCTTTTCTGGTCTATACCGTTTATGACCTGTCTCAAAGAATGGATGGAGCGGAATTCGCCCCCAAATGGCGGGAGTGGGAGCCTTATCTTACCGCTGGGCTGAAATTGATTCCGTTGAGTGAAAACGGTTTGGTGTATAATGACCCGGAACGGCTTCATTCTCCCTACGGCTTTACCGATACCGTTGCCAAAAGCGGAGAGCTTTATATGGAATCGCTGCTGTTTTGGAGAGCGTGCAGATTGATGGCCCAGATGAGCCGGACCTATGGCGGCGGGGATCTGTTCTGGTATGAAGGCTGTGCTTCGGCGGTGGAACAAAAGATCAATCGTTTGAAAGATGACAGAACAGGTACTTATTTCGCAGCCACCGGTGATTGCAAACAACTGGATATCTGGGGAATCGCCTACATGCTTTATATCGGCTTTCCGGTCTCGGAAGAGGGAAAGCGAAGCATACTGTCTTTTTTGAAAGACCATTATGATGAATATATGTACTGCGGGCAGGTAAGGCATCTGCTCAAAGGGGAGTATTGGCAGGCGCTTCTCATAGATGTAGCGCCTGAAACCTATCAAAACGGGGCCTATTGGGCTACTGCGACGGGATGGGTAATTTGGTGCCTGGCCCAATGGGCGCCTGAACTGGCAGTCCGCGCTTTAACGGAGGTAACGGCATATTTTCAGAAGGAAGGTTCCTTTGAATGTGTCAATGAAGGATATCAGAAGCTGCCGAGTTTTGTGGTAAGCGCGACAAATGTGTACGGCGGCTTGGAAAAATCTTCCGCCATTTCAGCCTTTCGAGCTTTGTTAGACCAAAAAGGCGAATAAAAAACCGCAGTTTTAGAAAGACCTGCATGGAAAGACTCTCTTTCCGTGCAGGTCTTTTTGAAGCTGTGTGCAAACCCGTTAAAAGTGGGACCAAATTAGCTGGGGCCCCTCTTTCAGGCTTTCTAGCAGTTCTTTTTGCGTTGTAACAATTTTAGGCAGCACAATTCCTCCTCTGGCGTGAGCGCCGTATTCATGAAAATCAGAACCGCTTACCATTTTTAAGGAGAATTTATTCGCCCACTGAAGGGCGATGTCGTTTCTCGAATCGTGATTGGGATTGGCGTTATGCACCTCAATACCGTCCAGCAGGTCAGGAGAAACGACGGTCATTTTATTCCGGAAAGGATGCGCCTGATAAAGGAGCAGTCCGTTTTCCCGGGCAAGTTTGGAGAAGGCGTTGATTCCCAGATGGAGCAGGTCATGATTTTGATAGAGGAACTCCTCGGTGAGACCGTATACCAGATAGTCGTTTTCGTTTTCATAAAAACAGATCTCCATTCCCAAAAGCACTTGGAGTTTTCCGGCGCTTTCCTTGGCCTTTCGGTATCCTCGGAGGAAGAAGTCCACCTTTTCTTTCCAGGGGGCGGATTCATCCGGCGCGCCTGTTTGCCGGAATACCCGTTTGCTCATGTGATCGGTCAGAACAAGGCCGGTATAGCCCGCCTGCTCATAGATTGCGACCACGTCCTGGGCCGGTACGCTGGCGCAGGGACTGACGTCGCTGGTATGGGCATGCATTTCATACAGATATCGTTCCAATCTTTAAAACCTCATTTCTGTTTGATGCTTCCGTTTATAGGACCCCGCCGGGAAGATTATAGAATGGATGGCAACAGCATGGCTTTTCATCAGCTTGGAATCTTCTCATTGCGGGAGCATTTTTTGTGATTCAGGCAACAGTGATTCTATCCTTGTGTTGCCCTATTTCACTATAATATACTGTCTGAATCTTGTCAAACAGCGGAGAAATTTGAAAACAGAAGAGAACTGTAAAATGAAGAAATTCTTCTGAAGTTAGTGCGGATATTTGGAGAGATAACTTATTTTTAGCATGAATAATACATTTTTTATTCATAAATTAGTTGTAATTTATTCGAAAATGTTATATAATTGAATAAAAATAAACGTGAAATATATTTGGCTTTTGGAAAGCCAAATATAAGAAGCAGATGAAGTGGAGGAATTGTCATGCAAAAAACAAAATTAGGTCTTTCTGTTGGATTAGTGGGAGCGGCAATTTGCTTTTTAGGCGCGTACTATTTTTTGGGTGCGGTTTTGCTGGCAGGCTATGTGCTTTTGTGTGAATCTAATGAATGGCTGAGAAAATTGGCAGTGAAGGTAATCGCAATCGTTGTGGCTTTCGGGTTGATCTCCGTTTTGATTGGCGCCTTAGACGATATTTTTGCCATTATCAATGTCTGCATCGGTTGGTTCGGCTTTTACAGCATTTCTTTCCCCCTCAATCTTGACAGCCTGTTAAGTCATATTTGTTCGCTGGTGGAAACTGTTTTGCTGGTTTTGATGGGAATTCGTGCTTTGACTCAGGGTGCTGTCCGGGTGAAATTTTTTGATAATTTGGTGCAGAAACATACGGAAGAATAAGGAAAAAGCGAGGTAGAAGGAAAAGATGGCGTTTTTTGATAAATTGGGAGAAACCTTGTCCAACAAAAGCAAGGAGGTAGCCCAAAAAGCGAAAGATTTTACAGAAATCAACAGTCTTAACGGCCAGATCAGCAGTCAGGAAGAACTGATTAAAAATACCTATCTTCAAATTGGGAAAGCTTATTTTGACAGTCATAAAGGGGATGCGTCCGATCCGTTTCATCAGCAGATCAATGTAATTTTAGGGGCGGAACAGAAAATTTCTGAATTAAGAGAGAGCATCCGCTTGATTAAAGGAATTGCTATATGCGAAAAATGCGGAGCAGAGGTGCCGGCTGGCAGTGCGTTTTGTGCTTCTTGTGGAGCTAAAATCGAATCTGCCGTTTCGCAGCCGTCTCAGCAAACTGCTAATATTTGCTCTAACTGTGGCGCGGTACTGGCAGAGGGAGCACAGTTTTGCGTTTCCTGCGGGCATAAGGTGGGAGAATAATCGAAAAAGGATGTGTCGACGCACATCCTTTTTCCAACCAAACTTGATGGTTTTATTAGTTAGGAGGACAATTTATGACGCTTTATAGCAAGTGGTCGGCGGGAAAAAATATTACTTTTATCGGTCTTTTCGTAATGCTGATTGCTTTATTTATTCCTTGGTTGTCTATCGGAAAAATGGAAGAAGAACTGAAAATTATGACGGTAGACCAGTTGATTAGTCTGTTTGAAAATTTAGATGGCTTGGTAAAGGCGATGGGAGGCGAATACGTCAAAACCATCAATTCTTTTAAATTTGTCTATTATGTGAATCGGTTCCGTTGGCTATTTTTGCTTCCGATGATCTATCCGGCGGTGTTTTTGTTTTGGGCTAGGGCGAGAAAGACTGTGGCTTGTCTGAGCAGCCTGGTTGCTTTTTTGGTGCCGCTGGTGATGTTTTTCTTCGCCATCGGGATTTTTAACGCGGGTATCTGGGTTTATATCATTGGCGCGCTGGTCTGCTTTTTGGGATGTACGATGGATGTTCCTGTAAAAGCGACTGCGCAGACGGCAAAGGTTCCTGCCTCTATGTCAGTTCCTTCAGCAGGGGAGCCCTCGGTGCAGGCTGTCTCTGGTAAAAAATTCTGCCCCTCCTGCGGCGCACAAAATTTACAGGATGCCAAGTTTTGTGAAAGCTGTGGGAAGGAGTTCCCGCAGTAAACTATCGTTAATGTGCAGAAAAAATCGGGAATTCGGTATACAAGCTATGCTGAATTCCCGATTTACAGTTGTCTGAAATACAGAGACTTGGCAATGCTTTGTCATATTAAATGCAGAGACAGGATAAAAGAAATTATGAATTGAAGGGTTGGGCTTCGGCTAGTTAAGAAGAGTTGTTTTTCCAATCTTATGTAATTTTAGAATAAATGTAGAAGTGCCTTGCATTTGTGCAAAAAAAGACATATAATAAAGATAAAGTCCTCAAAAGTTCATTAGAATATAGCAAAAAATTGCAATAATAAAGAAAGCAGGAACAAATTAATTGAGGTGTAAATTATGGCTTTAAAAGATCGAATTAAAAATCGTCGTTTGGAATTAGGACTGACGCTTCTGGATGTAGCGAAGGTTGCTAACGTCAGTGAGGCTACCGTATCCCGCTGGGAATCCGGCAATATTGAAAATATGCGGCTGGACAAAATCAATATGCTTGCTAAAGCACTGCAGATCACACCCTCTAAACTGATGGAGTGGGGAGAAGAGGTAGGACCGATGCCGGATCCGATTTCTCCTTCCGAGCGGCGCATTAAGGTTTTGGCAAGACATTTGGACAAAATCCCAGAGGCTACCCGGGAGAAAATTATTCGGAATTTCGAGAATACTTTAGATGTATATCTGGAAGCCGTCGGAATTGACCCGGAGGATTGAGTATTGAAACCCAATTTTTCTCGATGTGAACAGGCGGCGACAAAACTGCTGCTCTGCCAGCCAAAGCCGTCTCTGTCGGTGGACGTAAGACGGATGAAATTCAGCAAAATGATTTTATTTGATACCTTTGCCCGTTATGGAGCGATTACAGGTCTTTCGAAAGAGGAACTTACAGGTGGGCAGATGAGAGACGGATATCTTGTCAGTAACGGAAACGTTTCCCTGATTCTTTATGAGGATCAGGGAAAAAGCCGTCGCCGCCTTAATTGGACGCTGGCCCATGAGGTGGGGCATGTCTATTTGGGCCACCAGCAGGACGGGGAACTGGAAGAGGTGGAAGCCCATTATTTTGCTTCTCAGCTGCTGATGCCGGATATAGTGTTGGCTTATTTGGAGCGGAATCTGGATTTGCTGACCCCTCAGGTCATTGCAGAAACTTTTGACGTTTCTGTTTTAGCGGCGCGCAAAAAGCTGGAAACCATGAAACGCAATGGAATGGGCGATTCCAGAACGGGAAGAAAGAAATTTCCCCAATCCTTTTCTTTGGAAAGCCAGCATCTTTTGGAATGGTATCTCCCTCAGCTCACTGCCTTAACAGGACGTTCCGGCAACAGCAGAGGAAGCCAGGAAGAATTTTCCCAGGCGGAGGAACAGTGGCTGTATGGGTTTTTATAGCCTTTTGAGCTAATGTGCAGGAGAAAGGAGCAGAGGATGATGTTGATCAGTCAGTTTGCCCAGGATGTCTGCGACTATTTATGCACCCTGCCAGAAGTCAGACAATGCGGGCTGTATGGGAGTTTGAAGCGAAATTGTTTCGATCAGTATTCCGATATTGATATTGAGCTGGAGGCAGCACCAGGCGTGGACAACGGGCAATTTCTTTTAAGCCTTCCCCAACTTATAGCAAAGAAGTATCCGATTATTTTCTGTGATTATGCACCCAGTCTGGCGCCGGAACAATATCTGGTAACGGTGGCGATTCACGAGAAAAATCCTTTCTTGCTTGTAGATATTACCTGTACTTCTGAAAAGCCCTGCAAAAGCGTCTCTAAGGAAGAACTGCGCGGACGAAACAATCTTTACGACCATACCTTAAAGCTGTTTGCTGCCAACTTGAAGCATTATCTGAGAGGGACGGACTGCGAGAGGGATATCCAGAAAATGTATCAGCGGATTTTTCCTCAAAATACCGGTCATCTTGAAGAAAGAGAAATGCTCAGTGATGTCTATCATTGGCTCGAAGCGCACAGAGAAAAGCGGCATGAGTCTTATTTAAAGGCCTTTCAGGATTATCTGCCTTTTTCAGGAGAATAGTGGATACGAGACGCACTGCTGCTTTCATTGATTTTAGAAGTATAAAAGTCCCTGCCATCCATAGATGGTAGGGACTTTTGCTGTGTGTTAGGATTTATTCTCCTTCTATTTTCAGGGAACGCATTTCCTCTTCGCTGGTATGAAATTGTTTGCCGTAATTTTTCCAATATTGTGCAGAAGCCTTGAGAAATAGCTGTTTACTTAGAGGCATAGCGGTAGTAAGAGTTTCGCTTTTTCCAGCAAGGATTCCCTTGACAAATTTTTTCATCTTCCGTCTGACAAGAAATGCAAAAGGCGTTGCTAGGATAGCCTCGCCTGTAGCAATCCCCAGAGCCATACCGAAGACAAGATGATTTTTTTTGCAGAAATAACGGAGGATAGACAAGGCAACTTCATTTTGTTTCGGCTCTAAAAATCCGCAGTTTATTATAACATGAATTTTAACCGATTTGGCTAGAGGAACTGTTTCCAATTCTTTTAAAAACGACAAAAGAACCGCCGGGACGGCATCTGTATATAAGGGAAATACAAACAAGAGATGTTCATACTGTTGAATATGAGAAAAAAGTGCGTGAGATTTTTGGGATACAGCGGAGTAGGTATCGGCTTTTTCCGGCCAGAAGGACTGAAAGATTTCAGCATATTTTTTAGAATTGGATTTTTCGGCCCGGGGGCTGCCATTGACAATCAGCAATTTTCCCATGCGTCCACCTCCGCCCGTATGGTTTGTTCTAAGTGTTCCTCTGAAACAAAAGATATGCTCCAATCTGAGAATAGCATGTTATGGGAATTGCGTTCCACCAGCTTTTTGAAAATTTCCCGCTCTTGTTTCGGAATTTCCCCATAAGCGATGATAACAGCCTTTTTTTCCACTACGTTTCTCTGAACGTGATGAGTTTCCCCATGATGCAGCCGGATAAAGGCCTGTTGCATCGGGATCGCTCGTTCCATCATGCGTTTCATAGGTTCGTCATAACAACCGCAGTACAGCCTGCTGACATAAATGAGATTTTTGCTGCGGGCGATAAGCGGGTAAACCTTAACGGCATCATCCCGCAGTACACATTTGCCTGGAGTTTTAACCCAACACCCAAAGCAGCCTAAACAATTTTTGATCTGCAACTGTGTAAGGTCGATATAGTGGTTCTCTTCTTTCTGGGGCAGGTCTTTTGGAAAAGAGTGATCGGATAATAATAGGTTCAAGATCATTTCTCCTTTTCGTTTCTGCTGTCGAGATATTCCCTGGCCATTTCAGCGCTGACGGCTCCGTCCGCCGCTGCGGTAATGAGTTGGCGCAAGGGCTTTCTTCTGGCGTCTCCAGCGACAAAAACGCCTGGGAGGTTGGTTTTGCAGTCCTCTTCAGCATCAAAATAGCCGTTTTCATCAACTGCGATACTGTCCCGGAACAACTCGGTCTGAGGATTCAGCCCTACGGCTACAAATACACCATTGACTGGTAAAATGGATTCTGTGCCGTTTTTCACGTTTTTGATCTTTAGGGAAGATACTGTTTGTTCTCCCTGAATTTCTTCCACTACGCTGTCGTAGACCGGCATAATATTATCCCGGGAAAGGGCGTCTTCCACTTCGATTTGAGCTGCGCGGAACTGATCTCTCCGGTGAATGAGGTAGACACGGCTGCAATATCGGGAGAGATATTTGGCATCCTGCAAAGCGGTATTTCCGCCGCCGACTACTGCGACCTCTTTTCCTTTGAAGAAAGCGCCGTCGCAGGTGGCACAGTAGGAGACCCCTTTTCCCTGAAAGGTTTCCTCCCCTGCGCATCCGATTTTTTTATGCTTGGCGCCGGAAGCGATGATAACGGTTTTGGACTCGTAGGTCTGATCTCCGATTGTAATTTTTTTCACATCGCCCTGAAAATCAAAAGAGGTCAGGGTGCCAAACACAAATTCAGTCTGAAAGGCTTCTACAGCCTGCTGATAGAGATTTTGGACAAAATCAAATCCAGATACGCCTGGAAGGGCCGGATAGTTTTCGATTTCCGGCGTATTGATAATCTGGCCGCCATAAAGCTCCTGTTCCACGATCAGCGTGCTGAGCCCTGCCCGGTTGGTGTAAAGGGCAGCGGTCATGCCGGCAGTACCAGCACCTAAAATAATAACGTCATACATAAGTATTCCTCACTTTCAATTTTGGGGTATAGAAAGGGATCGTTTTGTTTTCCTTACAGTAGATGCGAAAATTAAGTCTCCCGCCGGGATATCGTAAGACCATTTTGGAAAACTGCCTCTGTTGTTTGAAAGACAGAAGCTTATGAAGTTTGATGTTATTATTTTACCATAAATTACGGAGAAAATCAGTGACTAAGTACCATTTCTTTGAACTGAAAATGATGGGAAAAAGAAAGCAGATTAAGAAAATATTCATTTTACATTTAGAAACCGATTTGTTATAATAGAATCGATTCAGACAGTGTAGAGAAGACATTTTGAAGGATACTCGAAGGGGGTCGAAAGAAATGTTATGTGAAAAATGTGGTCAGGAATATGACGGAAATGAATGTCCTAACTGCGCCTTTGAGAAACAGTCTCAGCAAGGAACTTTAAATAACCGGACTGATAGCGGTGTATCGCCGATGTCGGCTCAGGAACAGATGGACAATAACAGCACTCCGGTGACAAGCGGAGTGCACAGTGATACAATTTATCAGCCTATTGGAGGTCACACTCCTACACCGGGCGGATATCTTCCGTCTTCTGAGCCTAAACAGAATCATTGCCGGTTTTGCGGCGCCGTTTTACGGGAGGGCGCTCAATTTTGCGGACAGTGCGGCGAAAAGGTGGTGCTCAATATTCAGTCAGAAGTCTCTTCCGATGGTTGGCATCAAAACGGGCCGAGCGGAGAAAGACGAGCTCAGGTTTGCCCTTCCTGTGGTGCGGTGATTGTAGACGGCGGACAGTTTTGCGCTCAGTGCGGAACGCCGGTGAACCCGGTGGGAGTTCCTCCCATGCAGAATCCGGTGATGGGCAGCGGAAACAGCTTTACCGACAATTATCTCTATGCGCTGCGCAACGATACTACGGGTGAATATCATAAGAAGGCAAAACCATGGATCGTGGTAGTGGTCATTATAGGTTTTCTGCTGCTGCAGATTCTGCCGCTGGTAATTGGTTTGATTTCTTTCGATCAGATGATAGAAGAATCTTCCTATCGAAATTACTATTACTATCAGTATGATGGGAACGCTTCCCCGGAAGAGGATTCCGATTATGGGTACAGTGATACCAGAACTTCCGTTCTGCCAAACGGCGTGTCCGCAGAGGAATATGAGCAATTGGAACTTGGGATGAGCTATGGAGAAATCAGTTATCTGATTGGCGGAGACGCCATGCAGCAGAGCCAAATGGAAGACGGCTCGGTAATGGCTGTTTGGCCGGGAGAGTATGACGTAACTGCAACGGTATCTATTCTGTTTGAGGATGGAGTTGCTGTGGAAATTTCGGAGGATGGATTGTTGTCCTAGTCCAGAAGGAGACCGATAAAATGAAAAAGGGGCATTTTTTGCCGGCGGATATCCTGCTTCCTCAGTCTCAGGTGGATTTGACCCGGTTTGCCGTAGTGGCCTGCGATCAGTACACCGCTCAGCCGGATTACTGGAAACGGGTGGAGGAACGGACCAAAGGGGCGATATCCGCTTATCATATGATTTTTCCGGAGCTTTATTTGGCAGATCTGCAAAAAGATGCCAAAAAGTTTGAACAGAAGGTTGCTTCCATCAATGATACGATGGAGGAGTATTTGGAACACAATATCTTTTGCCGACTGGCAGACAGTATGGTTTATACAGAACGGACGCTGGCAAATGGAAGGGTTCGAAAAGGCTTGATCGGCCGGATTGATTTGGAGGAATATGATTATCTTCCGGAGAAGAAGAATTATATCCGGGCAACAGAGGGGACCATTTTAGAGCGTATCCCTGTACGGGTACAGATCAGGCAGAAAGCGCCGATGGAACTGCCCCATATTATGCTTTTGGCTGATGATCGCAAAAGACCTTTGCTGGCTCATTTTTCACAGCAGAAGGATGCGTTTCAGCCTCTGTATGATTTTGAGTTGATGGAAAACGGCGGACATCTGAGGGGATGGAGTGTGACAAAAGAAGCGGCAGACATCTTCTTAGAATCTTTAGCTGATTTGGAGCGCATGCAAAGGGAACAGTCGGGGGAAGAACGCCCGATGCTCTTTGCGGTGGGAGACGGAAACCACTCGTTAGCGGCGGCAAAAACCTGTTACGAAGCGTTAAAAAGCCAAATTGGAGCGGAAAGAGCAAAGACTCATCCGGCCCGGTATGCTCTGACGGAGCTTGTCAGCCTTTATGACGATTCTTTGGAGTTTGAAGGGATTCATCGGATTGTTTATACCGGCGGGGAAGAATTGTGGAAAGAACTGGAGCGGGAATTGAATCCAGTTCCTGTAGATACCGCAGAGGATTCGCAGATTTTTTATTTTGTAGTCAAGGGTAAAAAGCGAGCTTACCGTATCACAACGCCGACTCATCGCCTGGCGGTAGGATCTATTCAGAATTTTTTAGACGGGTATTTGCAACGGCATCCCTGTGAACTGGATTATGTCCACGGAGAAGATGTCGTGGAGGAGTTGACCCGAAGAGAAAATGTGGTAGGCTTTTTACTTCCTGCTTTGGAGAAGGAGGAACTGTTTCCGGCAGTTATGGCGGAAGGCGCTCTTCCGAGAAAGACCTTTTCGATGGGGGAGGCGCAGGATAAACGGTTCTATCTGGAAGGCAGAATCATTAAATAAAAGGTGAAAAAACAGGCGGAGTTTTTTCTGAGGCGCGGCAACGAAGTATAGGTGAATCAGTCAGAGCATTGTACATCGTGTGATAATTGCTTTGAGATAATTGGCATCATCGCAATCATAACATGCAATATAATTGAGGTGTGTCTATGAGAATAATAGTTTTGGCAGGTGGGTTAAGTCCTGAAAGAGATGTTTCTCTTGCATCAGGTTCATTGATAGCGAATGCTTTGATAGAAAACGGCCATGATGTTATGTTGCTGGATTTATTCCTTGGCAAGGACAACAAAGAGATTTTACCAATATACAGAAATAAGAACTCAAAAGATAGATTTCACTATATCGTTCCGGAGAGAGAGCCAGATTTAGCGGCGATCCAATCTTCAGTAATTTCTGATAGTGATTTTATTGGAAATGGAGTTATTGATTTGTGCAAAGATGCTGATATCGTTTTCATGGGGTTGCACGGTTCCGTTGGTGAAAATGGACAGTTACAGGCAATCTTTGATTTGTATGGAATCAAATACACCGGAACGAAATATATTGGAAGTCTTTTAGCAATGGATAAAGATATTTCCAAAAAACTGATGCGAGAAAACGGTATTTTAACTGCTGATTGGCGGTATATCAACTTAAATGATCATAATGATTTCAGCACCATAAAGTATCCTTGTGTTGTAAAACCCTGTAGTTGTGGATCAAGTGTAGGCGTTACCATAGTAGAAAATAGAGAACAGCTTCATACTGCAATTGATTATGCCAAACAATATGAAGAAGCTGTTATTATTGAAAATAAAATAGAAGGAAGAGAATTTTCGGTGGGAATATTAAATGGTAAAGCTCTTCCAGTGATAGAAATTAAGCCATTATGCGGATTTTATGACTATAAGAATAAGTATCAAAAAGGTCTAACGGAAGAAATTTGTCCAGCAGATATTTCTGACGAGATGAGCCAATTGCTCCAAAAGAATGCTTTGGCAGTTCACAACACACTGCGATTGGGATTTTATTCAAGAATTGACTTTATTTTAGATGATAATAACGATGCTTATTGTTTAGAAGCAAATACTTTGCCTGGAATGATACCTACAAGTTTGCTGCCTCAAGAAGCTTTGGCAGCGGGAATTTCCTACAATGAACTTTGTGATATTATTGTAAGAGGCAACATTGCCGAATGAGTCTAACTTGGCCCACGGGATACCTTTACGAACCGTACGAAAGTGTTATAGTGGAGAGGGTAGATGTTAGCAAGAATAAAGGTACAGCCTGTTGACTGTACCTTTATTTTTTATCTTCGTTATGGAGCCTCGTCATGAAAATCGACTGATGAGAAACTGGTGGAGCTCTCATCGAGATAAGAGCCAGTTTAGGTCTATCGCTAAGGCAATCGATTTCTTTTTTCCTTCGCAGTTTCACTGAAAACTTTAACAATTCTATTTTTTCTCCAGTGAGGACGGCTCTTTTTGTAACATGGAAACAGCAGGGAATACTGAATAAAGTAACACAGCGCAGCAGTTGCGCAAAAAAGCTGAAGCAGTTTACCAAAACTCCAGTCCCGCAGCAGCAGATGTAAGATCCCAGCACAGAGTGGGAGAAGGGAAGAAAAGCGCAGGATATTTCTGTTTGGCTTTTCTGCGGAGGGGATATGCACACGATAGACTCCTTTCGTTTTGGGATAATATATCCGTTTGGGAATATCAAAAGTTAGTAAAAAACGAGAATTGTCACGGAAAAGGAAATTTCCGTTTCAACTGATTTCTCCTAACCTTATCATATCAGAAATTTTTGGCTTGTCAACTATTAGAATATTTAATCAACCAAATCAACATAATAATTGAGTACAATTAAAATAGGGGTATTGAAATGGTTGATTTTGGTATGAAACTGAAAACATTGAGATTGCAGAATCGTTTTACCCAAGCGGATATTGCACAGAAACTTGGAGTGACAAAATCGGTTATTTCCGCTTATGAAACAGGTCTGCGTCTGCCTTCCTACGATATTTTGATTCAGATTGCCAAATTATTCAAGGTGACGACTGATTACCTGTTGGGCGTAGAAGTCAAACAGGAGATGGACTTGTCCGGGCTGACGGAGGAAGAGATCCGAGCGTTAAAGGCTCTGATCGCCGCAATGAAAAAGAAGTAGAGGAGTTTCAGCATTCGCTGGAACTCCTCTTTTCAACAAGATATACCGGACAAAATCGGAAAATCGGAGAGAAAAGGATGAAAATCCCTTTTCGGCTTGTAATTTTTTCCTCGATTTGATATGATTAAAAAAACACTTTGTCAAAAGCGGAGAAGGTATGAGACCTGTCCCCGATTTTGGCGTTTAGAATTTGATGAAAAAGGCGGAAAAAGATGAAACAGCTGAATCTTGTTCTGGTAGAACCTCAGATTCCTCAGAATACGGGGAATATCGCCCGTACCTGCGCGGCGACAGGCGCTCGGCTTCACATTGTAAAGCCGATGGGGTTTACTATAGATGATAAAAAATTAAAACGGGCAGGGCTGGATTACTGGCATCTGCTGGACATTACCTACTACGACAATTTAGAGGACTTTTTCAGCAAAAATGAAGGCCCTTTTTATTATTTTACCACGAAAGGTCAGCATATCTATTCTGACGTGGAATATCCGGATAAAATCTATCTGGTTTTTGGAAGGGAAGACGCAGGCTTGAATGAAAAACTTTTGTTTGAACATCCTCAAAGCTGTGTCCGCGTGCCGATGATTGGAGAGGCACGAAGTCTGAACCTTTCCAACACGGTGGCTTTGGCGGCATATGAGGTGCTCCGTCAGTGGAATTTTCCTGAGTTGTTGACAAAGGGAGAACTGACAAAATTCCATTGGGAAGACGCGCTTTGATTTTTTAGCGACAGAAGAAAGGATGATTATGATGTTATCTACCAAATTGCTTACGGATTCAGGTTCTGACATTTCACAAAGTGCAGTTGAGGAATACGGAATTGACGTGTTTAAATTCCCGGTTATTATTGGGGGCAAAGAATATGAGAGCGGAGTGGATTTTACCAATCAGGAATTTTATGAAATCCTGATGAAAGAACCGAAAATTCCGACCCACGCTCAAATTACCATGATTCAGTTTTCGGAAAAATTTGAGGAAGTATGGCAGGCGGGATATGAAAACTTGATTTATGTGTCAATCAATAAAAACGGCTCCGCGACCTATAGCAACGCAGTACAGGCTCGTGAGGAATTTTACGAAAATCATCCGGAAGCGAGGGATTCTTTCGGCATTTATGTAGTAGATTCCAAAACTTACTCCATCGCTTACGGTTATGCCGTAACGGAAGCCGCGAAAAAATTGCGGCGTGGGGCCGGCGTCACGGAGGTCGTGGCCTATTTGGAGGACTGGTTTGACAGCAATGAGATTTATTTCGCTCCCTATACCCTGGAGTTTGTGAAAAAGTCCGGCCGGGTAAGCTGTGCGGCAGCCTTTGTGGGAGAACTTTTGGGGCTTAGACCGATCATCAGTTTTATCGACGGAGAGGTTTCCATTCAAAGTAAGGTGCGGGGAGACAAAGCGATCATCCCAGCGCTTCTGAAATACGCCAAGGAGCGGATGATCCCGAAAACGCCGTATATCATTATTCGGGGCTCGCTGGAGGAGGAAGCCCAGAAGCTTGCCAAAGAAGCGGAAAAACTTTTTGGCTATCCCCCGGAAGAAATCTGTGAAGCAGGTCCGGTCATCGCCATTAACGCGGGTCCGAAACTGACAGCGATTGTCATTAAGGGGCAAAAGAAGCATTAAAGGGAAAAAACTATGTAAAACGGATTATTTTTGCACGGAACCACTTGCAAAATCATCCGTTTTAGTATAGAATAAATATGTAAAATTGTTTTTCGTTTCACAAAGTTTTGGAACAGAAAGGCAATGCAGGGCAGGCGGCTAAGTCAGCGTCTGTCTGAGAATTTTTAAAATTCTTGAGAATCTCTGAAAGGATGAACAAAATGGCTGCATTAAACAAAAAATCTATTGAGGATATTGATGTTTCCGGCAAAACCGTGCTGGCTCGCTGTGACTTTAACGTTCCGCTCAAAGATGGCGTAATCACCAACGATAAGAGAATCGTTGCCGCTCTTCCGACCATCAAATATCTGATCGATCACAACGCGAAAGTGATTCTTTGCTCTCACTTGGGCCGCCCGAAAGGGGAATTCAAACCGGAATTCTCTCTGGCGCCTGTTGCAAAGAGACTGTCTGAGCTGCTTGGCAAGGAAGTGGTAATGGCAAAAGACGTTATCGGTGAAGATGCGAAAGCAAAAGCCAAAGCGTTAAAAGACGGCGATGTAATGCTTCTGGAAAATGTTCGTTATCA
Organism: uncultured Clostridia bacterium; assembly: GCA_944382885.1. GTDB lineage: Bacteria > Bacillota > Clostridia > Oscillospirales > Ruminococcaceae > Massiliimalia. Next base: position 48,939 of record CALWNT010000012.1, read on the forward strand.
TAAAGAAGAAACTGCAAATGATCCTGAATTTGCAAAAGAATTGGCTTCTATGGCTGACATTTATGTCAACGACGCATTCGGCGCCTGCCACAGAGCTCATGCTTCTACCGCTGGTGTTGCGGCTTATCTGCCGGCAGTCTGCGGTTACCTGATGCAGAAAGAGATCGCTTTCATCGGCGGTACTCTGGAAGATCCCAAGAGACCTTTCGTTGCTATTTTAGGCGGTGCGAAGGTTTCCGATAAGATCGGCGTTATCACCAATCTGCTGGACAAAGTTGACACTCTGATTGTCGGCGGTGGTATGGCATATACCTTCATGAAAGCAAAAGGCTACAATATCGGTACTTCTATCTGCGAAGACGACAAAGTAGAGCTTGCTGATTCCATCATGAAAAAAGCTGCAGAAAAAGGCGTAAAATTCCTGATCCCTGTGGACAACAGAATTGCTGACAAATTTGCAGAAGATGCAAACTATCAGGACATTAACTCCGATTCTATTCCGGACGGCTGGATGGGTATGGATATCGGTCCGAAAACCATCGAAATGTTCTGCAATGCAGTAAAAGACGCAAAAACAGTAATCTGGAACGGTCCTATGGGCGTATTTGAATTTGATAACTTTGCAAACGGTACTCTGGCAGTAGCGAAAGCGGTTGCTGATTCCGATGCGATTTCCGTGATCGGCGGCGGTGACTCTGTTGCAGCTGTTACGAAATTGGGCTTTGCAGACAAGATGAGCCATATTTCCACAGGCGGCGGCGCTTCTCTGGAATATATGGAAGGTAAAGTGTTGCCGGGTATTGCTTGCTTAAATGAAAAATAAGTTCACGGTATTGTGAAGTATCCCGGAAAACGCAATGATTTGAACTGATCGGGGCGGGTAATAGGCCCGCCCCGATTTTCTTTAAAAATAAAAACAGAGAAAGAGGTCTATCCCATGAATAAGGCATTAAGACATGCAGTAATTGCAGGTAACTGGAAAATGAACAAAAACAGAGCGGAAGCCAAAGCTCTGATTGAAGAGATGAAACCACTGGTAAAAGATGCAGGCTGCGACGTTGTGATCTGCGTTCCGTTCACCAATCTGGAAACTGCTCTGGCTGCTACCGAAGGCACCAATATTAAAGTTGGCGCAGAAAACTGCCATTTTGCAAAATCCGGCGCTTATACCGGTGAAATCTCTGCGGACATGCTCACTGAAATGGGCGTTGAATATGTAGTGCTGGGTCACAGCGAAAGAAGACAGTATTTCGGTGAAACGGATGTTACCGTAAATCAGAGAGTGAAAGCTGCTTTGGAAGCTGGCTTAAAAGTAATCCTCTGCGTAGGCGAAATGCTGGAAGATAGAGAAAACAATATCACCGCTGAATTGGTTGCCATGCAGACCAAAATCGCATTAAAAGATGTAACCAAAGAACAGCTGAAAAACGTGATCATTGCATACGAACCAGTTTGGGCGATCGGTACTGGTAAAACCGCGACTGCTGAGCAGGCAAATGAAGTTTGCGCCCTGATCAGAGACGTAATTGCCAAGGTGTACGATAAAGACAGCGCCGACGCAATGACCATCCAGTACGGCGGCTCTATGAACGCAGGCAATGCGGAAGAATTGCTGGCTCAGCCGGATGTTGACGGCGGCTTGATCGGCGGAGCTTCCTTAAAGGCCAAAGATTTTGCGGTTATCGTAGAAGCGGCTACCAAAGGCTAATGATTGACGAGGGCGGATGGCTGACGATTTTGTCAGCCATTTGTGTTTTGAGTTTTGTAAAACGGAGGAACGATAGATGAAAAAACCATTGATTTTGATTATCATGGACGGATATGGAAAAAACGAATCCGATTATGGCAATGCCATTGCTGCGGCGAATAAGCCGAATCTTGACCGGATTATCGCCAATGGCCAGATGACCTATATCGGCGCATCCGGGCTGAATGTGGGACTGCCGGACGGACAGATGGGAAACTCTGAAGTAGGTCATACCAATATCGGCGCGGGCCGAGTCGTTTATCAGGAGCTGACCAGAATCACCAAGGCGAAAAACGACGGGGATTTTGCCAAAAATGAAGCGTTTGTAAAAGCAATCGAAAACTGCAAAGCCAATGATTCCGCTCTGCATCTGATGGGACTGCTTTCTGACGGAGGCGTTCACAGCCACATCGAACACCTTTTTGGATTATTGGAAATGGCAAAACAGGCAGGACTTACGAAAGTATATGTTCACTGCTTTATGGACGGCCGTGACGTGCCGCCTTCTTCCGGTAAGGACTACGTTGCTCAGCTGGAAGAAAAGATGAAAGAAATCGGCGTCGGCAAAGTAGCTACCGTAATGGGCAGATACTACGCGATGGACCGTGACAACAGATGGGATCGTGTGGAGAAAGCTTACAGCGCAATGGTTTACGGAAAAGGCAATACCGCTGCTTCCGGTGTAGAAGCGATGGAAAACTCCTACAAAGAAGAAGTGACCGATGAGTTTGTAGTTCCCACTGTCTGCGACGGCGGCGCACAGATTCAGGAAAATGACAGCGTGATCTTCTTTAACTTCCGTCCTGACCGTGCCAGAGAGATTACCCGTACCTTGGTAGACGATAATTTTGACGGATTTGTCCGGGAAAAAGGCAGATTCCCAGTTTATTTTGTCTGCATGACCCAGTATGACGCTACGATGCCCAATGTAGACGTGGCCTTTAAACCTCAGTCTCTCCACAATACTTTTGGCGAATATATCAGCAAGAAGGGCCTGACCCAGCTGCGTATTGCGGAAACAGAAAAATATGCCCATGTGACCTTCTTCTTTAACGGCGGCGTGGAAGCGACCTTTGAGGGAGAAGACCGGGCGCTGATCAATTCTCCGAAAGTCGCTACTTACGACCTCAAACCGGAAATGAGCGCTTATGAGGTCTGCGATGAAGTGGTGAAGAGAATCGAATCTGACAAATATGACGTGATTATCCTCAACTACGCAAACTGTGATATGGTTGGACATACCGGCGTATTTGACGCGGCGAAAGCGGCTGTAGAAGCGGTCGATACCTGCGTCGGCAAGACAGTAGACGCGGTTCTCAATAAAGGCGGCGTTGCCTTTATTACCGCTGACCACGGAAACGCGGATCAGATGTATGAGCCAGATGGTTCTCCGTTTACCGCTCATACCACCAATCCGGTTCCGTTCATCGTTGCAGGATATGACTGCAAGCTCAGAGAAGGTGGCAAATTGGCAGATATCGCACCTACCATGCTGGATGTATTGGGCTTAGAGAAACCAGCCGAAATGGATGGAGAAAGCCTGTTTGTGAAATAAAATAGAATCGCTCTGAATAGATATTCGGGCAGATGTGAAAAATTCACATCTGCCCGAATGTTGTTTTGTGGATGGATCGTGAAGAATTATTTATAGACTTCAATTTCAAAAGTCTTGGAGTAGATGTATTCTTTGGAATTTTCCGAACCATCGGAAAATTGTTCCGGTGTTACCTCAATAGGACATTTGATTTCTACTTTATGATATCCAACAGTTAAAGGGCTGATTTCAATCTGCCTCGTGATTTGATCGTTACTGGAGAATGGAGTCGAAATAGCAATCAGCTCCCTTGCTTCTTCACTGCCGTCTGCAGAATAAGTGATTGCTTGGGAGCCGTTATGAATGAAATAATCTTTTCCACTTTTATTTGTAAAAGAACACTGAAAGAGGATGGCTTCATCCGAACGATAAGGAGGCTGGCTGATTGTCGCTTCTAAGACAAAATCATTTTTGTCCGGATAGCAGAATCCCGACGAACACCCTGGAATAATCAATAGAAAGAACAGGATGCCGCTAAAAAGTATCTTTTTCATCAGATTACTCCTTTGAATCTTCTTCATTGACAATCATATCATTTTATTATAAGTATATCTACTAGATCGAGAGGTTACAATGCACTTTATGATCGATTGATATGTACTATCTTTACTTTCGTCAAAAAATCCTTTTTATCTTAAATTAAGAAAAGATACTATATACAAAATATATTTTTTAAGAAACTGTTCGACACAGTTCGACATTTGTATCATTTTTAAATATATATTTCTTGATTAATTATATATTGCACAACAAACTAAGAAAGAATGGTTAATATTGACAATTGAGATAACGTGACCATATATTATATAATCAAATCAAGAATAGATTAGGAGGTGAATATGATTGAAACATTTTCAGAAAGAAAAGAAGAAAAAAAGTATAAAAGTCTGTTTGGTGATGATTGGATTTGTTATATTAACAATATGGTGCAATATAACTCCTAATCAAAGGCATATGTATTCTTTTGAAAAGAATGGACATTTCTATTATATTTCTGATATACGTCTCCGCTTTATGTCTACTTCTGCGGTTCTGGAAGCTACCCTTAACCGAAATGCTACTTTTTTTCATTTCACTACTGATTATTCTACACTAATAAAAGCTTGGGAACAAAATTCAAATGAATTTCGGGAATTGGTAAAACGAGAAGATGCTGCTGAAATTTTATTTAATTGTTATTTACAGGAAAAGCCTTATCAGCGTCCGGAATCGGGATATCTTTTTTCTGTCGAAGAGGAAGCCGAATTCAATAAACATCAAAGCCGTTTAGAAGAATTAGAATTTTTACTTTCTTTGGATTGTTTCCAAAATCAATTAAGTGAAGTTCAACGTAATATGTTACCACAACTGGTGAAAGAAAAGCTCATTTTAAAACGAAATCATCTGGCCCAATCCCATGTAAGTTGGTATCGGATAAAAGAAGATGGAAGTATCGAAATTCCAGATATGTCCTATCTCTATTTATCTGCGAAAAATGTAAAGAATCAAAACAATCAAAAGAGACAAATTTCTCATGAAAATGGATGGAGGAAATTTTATGACAAAATTTATAAAAAAAGCAGCAAGTTCTCTACTGGCAGCTTTGACAATCGGCTCCATTGCTACGATTCCTTTATTTGCAGGGGAAAGAGTAATTGACACTCCTTATGAATATCCCATTGTGCCGGGAACTTCTGAATGGGCGGAATTAGAAGATTTTCCCTCCAAAATAGAGGCTTGTCAAATTCCAGAAAATATATTAAACAATATCAGTACGGAAGCTTTAGTAGAAACTGTTCTAAACTACCCCTTGTTTAAAATATATTTCTCTTATGATAAAGCAACACTATATGATTGGTATAAAAATATTTTTAATGGGATTCAAGAATTGGAAACCAGGGAAGATGCTGGAAACTATTTGTTGAATTTTTATCAGCAGGAAAACTATAGAAAAAATCGAAAAAGCACACAAAAGCAAGAAGATAAGAGTACTTATTGTGAGATACTACTTTCAGAAGAAAAATATCTGGAAAATTTATCTGAAAATCAATTGAATGACATGGAACAGATATTAACTGAAAAACTAGAAACGGAAACAGATCCTCCTCTTTATTTTCAAATTTTAGGAGAGAAGCAACAACCTTTAGCATCAGAACCGGTTCCAGATTGGCCAGATAATTATACAACTACGGTCGTATATACTCCTCTGGGAAGCAAACCTGTTACCGTACGTCGATATCTTGGAGAAATCTCTGACAATCTCATTAATCAATATAAAGATTACTACGCACAGATTTTCCCTGCTGCTGTCCATTTGTCAACGGGGACAACGCTCTATAATTGTCATTCTTATGCTTGGTATTCACAGTCTACGACTAATAAATTTTGGATGCCAGATCCATCCCCGTATATGAAGCCTGGTTGTGGATATGTACAGTATTACCCTCAAAATTATTCTGTACCGGAAACGGGCTTAAAAGTATTTTATGATAATAAGAGCGTTGAAAATAATCACAGCGCAGTAATAACTGGTAGGTATTCTGGATCAGTTAATTCCGGCTATAATTATAATTTAGTCAAATGCGTTTCTAAGTGGGGACAAGGAGCTTTATATGAGCACAGACTTGTAGATAATCCTTGGACCACTTCGAAGTATTCCCCTCCTAATTCCGATATTCGATTTTATAAAAGAGTGTATTCTTAAATTTCGTATTTATTATTTTGGATAACAAGGAACAAGATCTCAAAAGCGATGCCTTATAATTGGCATCGCTTTTGAGATTTAGTCAAAAATTTCAAAACGCATAAGAGCTTTGAACACAATGTCCGAAAAAGGCAGAGACACTCTTTACAAAAAGGTCTAACTGTTATATACTAAACAAAGTTATCGGAATTCTTTATGATGGCAACAACGGTGTTTTTCTCACGGAGTAACAGGTATTATCATAACGATTTCTAAGAAAAAATCAAGTCATACTGAGAATAGGAAGTGTTTTTATGACGTTTCGTGAAAATGTAATGGCGATCCTTCACTATGAAAAATACGATCATTTTCCGGTGGTGTCCTTCGGTTATTGGAATGAGACTCTGGAAAAATGGGCGGCAGAGGGCCATATTACCCAAGAAGAAGCAGACGGTTATGCCAAACAGGGAGACAACTCTCCGGCGGACAATTCCGTTATGAAAAGACTGGGCTTTGACTTTAACTGGAATTCCTGCCTTGGAACGGCAAACCAGCTTTTTCCGGCCTTTGAAAAACAGATTTTGGAAGAAAAATCGGACGGAAGCCGAATCGTTCGGGATGAACAGGGATTGATCGTGCTGGAAAAACCTGGCGTTGTCTCTATCCCGGCGGAGATCGGCACCTCCTTGATGGACAGAAAGTCCTGGGAAGAATTATATCTGCCCAAATTACAGTGGGATGAAAAACGAGTAGATACTGATTACTTTAAAACCCTTTCTTCCTTGGAAGGACGGGAAATTCCCATTGGACTTCACTGTGGTTCCCTTATCGGTTATATGAGAAATCTTCTTGGAGTAGAGCAGCTGAGCTATCTCTATGCGGATGACGAAGAGCTTTATGTGGAGATTATTGACACGATAGCCGGTTTGGCATATCGCTGTGTGGAAAAGGTACTGGAGACCGGCGCAAAATTTGATTATGCTCATTTCTGGGAGGATATCTGCTTTAAAAACGGCCCGCTGGTTTCTCCTTATGTGTTTGAGGATTATGTGGCGCCCCACTACAAAAAGATTACGGACCTGCTCAAGAAAAATGGGATCGACATTGTGTCGGTAGACTGCGACGGATGGATCGACAGGCTGGTGCCGATCTGGCTGAACAACGGTGTCAATACCATGTTCCCGATTGAAGTTGGCACCTGGAATGCCAGCATCGCTCCTTGGAGAGAACAGTACGGCAAAGAGCTCAGAGGCGTGGGCGGCATGAACAAAACTGTTTTTGCCCGGGATTATCAGGCCATTGACGAAGAAATTGAACGTTTGAAGCCGCTGATCGAGTTAGGTGGGTATATCCCTTGTCCGGACCACCGTATTGCTCCTGACGCAAAATTTGAAAATGTGCAGTATTACTGCGATAAGATGCAGAACTTGAAGATGTAAAAAAAGAGGCGGGCCTAGCCCGCCTCTTTTTTATGAGGGTATTAGAGTAAATAGAAATTTATCTTTCTGTTTCAAAGCGATTTTACCCGATCACTTTCTTTCAGAGAAAGAAGAAAGCACCTGGGAGCACCGGCTCCCAGACCCCGGCACCTTTTGCTTGTCCAAAAGGTGGAAAGGACCCTGCTCAAGCGCCGCGGAGGCTTTGGTACGGGTCTTTGAAGTGTTCTCCTAACCATATCAACAAGGAAAAATTCAGTCTATCGCTCGGGCTGGAGGATGTTTTGGCAGAAGCTGATATTTTCCGTTGTACTCTGTTAGAAGGCAACTTTTAAGACCTATCTCAAGCCTTTCCGGCGTTTGAGGAATGCCCTTTTGGTTTCTTTTGGGCAAGCAACAGAAGCTCGGGGTATGGGGGCCGACTGCCCCCATAAGCTAAGTTCAGAACCGGCTAGGTTCTATACGATAAATTTCTGTTTGTTGTATTTAGCACTTCCTTTTTAAATTAAGAAAATCTTTCGTTTTTTCTCCGGAAAATCTCTTGCTGAAAGGACTATACTGAAATCAGTTATTTATCAGGAAGGGATTTTCGAACATGAAACACAAAAAGAAAAAAAGAATCGTTTGGGGGATCAGCCTGTTCCTTTTAGTCTGTGTGATAGGAGGATGTGCAGGAATCCTGCGCTTTTTTCCTGACGCAGTATATGGTTTTTCTCAGATGATGGAAAAACGGCAGCAGGCAGAACTGCAAGAGATATCCGTTGAGACGGACGCCATTCCAACAGCACAGTTGAGCAGCCAATCTACAGAAGACGTACCGATTCTCACTCTGATTGATCCGGAGCATCCGGTTCCTTCCGACAGTGCGCCATGCGTCCCCTTTCGGGATACTGAGCTTTTGCTTCGGGAAGAAGTGATCCCCTCTTTAGAACGATTGCTTTCTGACGCAAAGGAGCAAACCGGGGAAAAACTTTTGATTATGAGTTCTTATCGTACGAGTGAGGAACAGCAAGAACTGTACGAAGAAGACCCTTCTACTGCCAGTCGGCCGGGAAGCAGTGAACATGAAAGCGGGCTGGCTTTGGATCTTTATGTTTATCAATATGCTGGAAAGAATTTTATTAAAACGGACGCCGGAAGATGGGTGAATGAGCATTGTCAGGATTACGGTTTTGTGATTCGCTATCCCTTCGGGAAAAAATCAGTGACCGGATTTTCTTATGAGCGCTGGCATATTCGATATGTTGGAACTCCCCATGCGGAAATTATGTATCAAAATCATTGGACGCTGGAGGAGTATCTAAAACAGCTGACGCCCGGAGTATTTTATCAGTATGAAGATTACCTCATCAGCCGACAGCAAGAAGCAGACGGATGTCTGCAAATCCCCAAAGATTCTACCAATGTCTGTGTTGGTTCGGATAATACCGGATTTTATGTGGTTACCGCGCAAATGATCTAAAAAGTCCCCATCTGTTCAGGATTTTCGGAACAGATGGGGACTTTTTTGCCCTTTCGCTTTACAGAGCGTGATGGTTCATGACCCTTGTTCGTGGAATCGTACCGAGGAAGAATGAAATTTTCAGCAGACAATATTTCAGGTGGGGAAAATTCCCTAAATCCCAATGAAGGGAAAAGGGAAATGGAGGGGAGCAAAAATCCCCCGCTTTTTGTACGGCCTTTGCAATTTGCAAATAATTGGAGGAAAGTTCCTATACTGGGAAATTTTATCGGTTTGCGCGCAAAAATCTGCAAATATTTTCGCTTAAATGAAAAAAGTTTTGAAAATTTCTTGATTTTTTCTATTCTGGACTTGCATTCTATCTTTATTGTGTTTATAATAAAAGTTAACAGTGGGGAGAATAGGTGAGCTTAGGTGAAAAAAACCTAAAATTTTTACTCCGTGGGGAAGGCGGTGGAAGGTTTGCTGATTGGTGAATATCAATATAATCTGGACCCAAAAGGCAGAATTAACTTTCCAGCCAAACTCAGAGAGGAGTTGGGCGAACAGTTTGTCGTTTGCAAAGCGCTCAACGACCGTTGTTTAAATGTCTACTCGCTGGATGAGTGGCAGAAGCTGGAGGAAAAGATCTACAGCCTGCCGATTTCGAAATCCAAAAATATCAAACGGCATATTTATGCTAATGCAGATAAGGTCATACCGGACAAGCAGGGGCGTATTTCCATCATTCCAAGATTGCGGGAGTATGCCATGTTGGACAGGGAGGTTACCATTGTCGGTGTTTCGGATCATTGCGAGATCTGGAGCAAGGATGAGTGGGATAAGGTCTGCGCCGGTCTGGACGAGGAAGATATGAGCGCGATTTTGGAAGAGCTGGATTTTTAACGAAAGGCATTTGCCGCCGTTCTGGAGAAAAGGGAGGGACAAGCCGTGGATTTTCATCATGTATCAGTCATGCTGTGGGAATGTATTGACGGGCTTGCAATCCGTCCTGACGGAATTTATGTGGATGGCACGGCAGGCGGTGCTGGGCATTCTTCTGAAATTGCCAAAAGGCTGGTTTCGGGAAAGCTGTTTTCTTTTGACCAAGATCCAGACGCTGTGGAAACTGCCAGAGAACGGCTCAAAGCATATTCCTGTGCGGAAGTAATAGAAAGCAATTTCAGCAGAATGGATTCGGTGTTGAGAGAAAAAGGCGTGGAAGAAATCGACGGCGTTCTTTTGGACTTAGGAGTTTCTTCTCACCAGCTGGATCAGCGGGAGCGAGGATTCAGCTATCAGGGAGACGCCCCCTTGGATATGAGGATGAGCCAAAAAGGACTCAGCGCCAGAGACGTGGTAAATACCTATTCTGTTGAGGAGCTGACCCGGATTCTCAGAGATTTTGGGGAAGAACGGTTTGCTTATCAGATTGCCCGAAATATTGACAAACACCGCCAGTCCAAGCCGATTGAGACTACGCTGGAGTTGGCGGATATTATAAAAGGTTCTATGCCGGCAGCGGCACGGCGGGAGAAAAATCCCTGCAAGCGTTCCTTTCAGGCAATCCGTATTGCGGTAAACGAGGAACTGGATGTACTGGAAATCGGATTGGACGCTGCGTTTTCCATGCTTCGTTCGGGGGGAAGGCTGGTGGTTTTGACCTTCCATTCCTTGGAGGACAGGATCGTGAAACAGAAGTTCGCGGGTTGGTGCAAAGGGTGTACCTGTCCGCCGGATTTTCCAACCTGTGTTTGCGGAAATCGGCCTAAAGCGAAGCTCATAAACAGGAAACCAATTTTGGCTTCTCAGGAAGAACTTGCGGTAAATCCCCGCAGCAAGAGCGCAAAGCTCAGAATTTTAGAGAAATTATAACAGCCCTTTTGGCAAAGGAATGTTATTGTTTTTGAAATAACAGAGAAAAAGCGGTAAAGAAAATAGACAAAAGTAAAAATAAAGGAGGGAAGGCCTTCGCAGTAGATGCTGCAGAGTGCTGAAAAACAATGGCGAAAAATACAAATTTGGCGTATGCAATCAGAAATTTTGAACAGAGTGAATCTCAAAGACAGCCTCATATTCAGAAACTGGAAAAAACAGCTTCTGTCCGAAAACCAAAATGGATCGGAAGAAGCGCGGTTTGTCTGATTTATGTTCTTGCACTGTGCGCGGCGTTAATCTACGGAAGGGTCAGCCTAAGTGAAGTAAACGCAGAACTTCAGGAAAAACAGGCGGAATATAAAGTGCTTGACAGTGAATATACTCGATTGAGCACTGCGGTCAACAGCGTGGTTTCTCTCAGCAATATAGAGGAAAAGGCAGCTGAACTCGGCATGACAGAGGTCAAACCGAGTCAGATTGAATATATCCGTCTGGAACGCGAGGATAAGGTAGAACTGTCAGAAGAGAAAGAGACCGTTTGGTCTAAACTCAGTGGTTTGTTCGACAAAGTCAAGGAATATATTTTGGGATAACGGAATAAGAATAGAATAGACTGCAAGGGTTCAAGAATATGAATGGATATCTGGAACCCTTTTTTTCTTTTCTAAGGAAAAGCAAGGAGTAAGGAGAGCGCCATGGCGAAAAATATCATAGACCGTCCAATGTCAAATAGAATGAAAAGGCGAGTCATCATTGCCGGCGGGCTGATGATCGTGTTTTTAGGATATATTCTGTTCAACTTGATTTCCATTTGCATAGTGAACGCGAAGAAGTATAAAGATTTTGCGTCTGAACAACAGGTTTCCACAGTAACAATCAACGCCAACCGGGGGACGATTTATGACCGAAATCAGAAGGTGCTGGCCTCCAGCGCAACAGTATGGACGGTAGTAATCGCTCCGGCCAATATGGAAGAAGCCTTCGATGCTTTGGTAGAACAGGAAAAAGCGAGAATTGCCAACAGCGAATCAGGAGAAGCCAGTGAGGAAGAGGGAAATCCGGAAATTCTCACCATGGATTTAGACGGCTTTAAAGAGCAGGTAGCAAAAGAACTGTCAGATCTTTTGGGGGCCGATTATGAGACGGTGCTAGCCCAGACCCATAAGGACAATAAATATGAGATTGTGAAAAAGCAGGTAGAAAAACCAGTGGCGGATCAGATCCGTACCATGATCAGTGAAAAGGGTTACACTTTTATCAGTCTCTTGGAGGATACCAAACGTTTTTATGAAGACAGCACTTTGGCTCCTCAAGTGCTTGGGTTTACCAATGCGGATAATGAAGGAACATATGGAGTAGAGGAATACTATAATGATGTTCTTCAAGGGGTGTCCGGCAAGGTGATTACCGCTACTGACGCCAAGGGCAATACCATCCCCACTAACTATGAGAAACGGTATGCTCCGGTAGATGGAAACAGCCTTGTACTCACTTTAGATTCCACGATCCAGCATTATGCTCAGAAAGCGCTGGAAGAGGTGGTGGCACAGCATAAGCCCAATGGGGGCGCCTGCGCCATTGTGATGAATGTCAATACCGGTGAGATTTTGGCGATGGCAAACGATCCTGTTTTTGACCTGTCTAATCCTCGGGAATTATATAGCCAGAGCCTCATCGACGCCTATGAAAACCCTACCACCACCAACTCCGAGGGGGAAACAGTGGCGGCGACCCTGAGCGAAGAAGAAAAATCTGAGCTGAAGCAGAATCTTCTGTATCAGCAGTGGTCGAATAAATGTATTTCCTGGTCTTATGAGCCGGGCTCTGTTTTTAAAGTCGTGACGGCTTCCGCTGCTTTAGAGACCGGAGCGGCAACCCTGAGTACCGGATACGACTGCCCGGGTTATACCATCGTTTCCGGCGTCAGAATGAATTGTGACAGGAAAACCGGTCATGGACATCTGGATTTTACAGGTGCGATCGTCAATTCCTGTAACCCGGCCTTTGTGGCAATGGGGCTTGCTTTGGGAAAAGACCGCTTTTACGACTATCTGAAGATGTTTGGATTGACCGAACAGACTGGAGTCGATCTTCCAGGGGAAACCTATACCAATTACTATACTGCTGACGAGATGGGACCGGTAGAACTTGCTTCCTCTGCTTTCGGCCAGACCACAGTAGTCACTCCCCTGCATATGCTTACGGCAGTTTGTGCCGCGGTCAACGGTGGATACCTGGTGCAGCCTCATATTATGAAAGAGGTGCTGGATCAGGAAGGAAATGTAGTAGACAGCTACCAGGAAGTGACCAAACGTCAGGTGATTTCAGAAGAAACCTCTGAACAGATCTGCTTGGCGCTGGAACAGGTGGTTTCCAAAAACGGCGGTTCCGCGGCTTACGTTAAGGGATACCGTATCGGCGGTAAATCTGGTACGGCGCAGAAGGGAAATCAGGATGGTATTTATATCGCTTCTTACGCTGCCTTCGCTCCGGTAGATGATCCGGAAGTGGCGGTGATCGTAGTAGTTGACGAGCCGACTCAGGGCACCTATTACGGTTCTTTGATTGCGGCGCCGGCGGTAGGTTCCATCATGGCGGATATCCTGCCTTATTTGGGATACTCTCCGGAATACAGCGAAGATGATCTGGAAAGTATGGGCAATACCGTCCCCAACGTGACGGGAAATGCGGTGCTGAAAGCCAGAAGCGAGCTGAATAAACAGGGGATTGAATATGAAGTGATCGGGAACGGGGAAACGATCGTAGACCAGATGCCTCGGGGTGGAACCAGTATTTCCACCGACAGCAGAGTCATTTTATATACAGAAGAGAATGCTGAAAAGCAGACTGTTTCGGTGCCGAATGTGATCGGGAAAAATCTTACCGAAGCGGTAGAGGACTTAATTAACTCCGGACTTACCGTCCATTTGAACGGAAGCAACGTCACTGGAGAGACCGGCAACATCATCGTTACCGGCCAAGATGCAAAGGAAGGAGAGGAAGTCGAGAGGGGCACAACCGTCAGTATCACCTATTCCAGAAATGATGAAGTCAACTGATGTCAGGGGATGCTAATTTAAGGAAAGGGTTCTGATAAATTGAATTTGGCAGACATTCTCGAAGGATTATCTGCTGAAACCGCTTTGCCGGGAGATCTTCCTGTCAGGAAGATTCGAAACCGTGCACAACAGGTGGAAGCAGGGGATGTGTATGCTGCAATTCGCGGAACAAAAACAGACGGTCATGAACTGATTTCCATGGCTTTGGAAAGAGGAGCGGCGGCAATTGTCAGCGACCATGACCTTGGAAGAGCAGAACAAATCGTTGTCCCGGATACCCGTAAAGCCTGGGCGTTGATGAGCGCCAACTTTTTCGGCCATCCTTCGGCCAGACTAAAATTGGTAGGGGTGACCGGTACCAACGGAAAAACCTCGGTGACTACGATGCTCAAGCGTATTTTGGACGACGTGGGCATCAAAACCGGTCTGATTGGGACGATTCAGGCAGAGTACGGCGATCAAGTTGTAAAGACCCAGACCACCACTCCAGACGCTTTTGAGCTTCAGCAGCTCTTGGCCCAAATGGTCCGGGAAGGCTGTGAAGTGGTGGTAATGGAAGTTTCCTCTCATGGGCTGAGGCAGGAACGGCTGTATGGATGCCGGTTTGACATCGGCGTGTTCACCAATCTTTCCCAGGATCATCTGGACTATCACAAGGACATGGAAGATTACTATCAGGCGAAGCGAAAGCTGTTTGATATGTGCGACCTTGCGGTGGTAAATCTCAGGGACGGATATGGAAGGCGGCTGCTTTCTGAAATTTCGATTCCGAAAGTGACCTTTTCGGCCATTCAGCCAGAGGCGGATTTTTCCGCTTCTGAAATCACCTGTAAGCGGGAAGGCGTAAGCTTTCGTCTGCGGCACCAGGAGGTTCTGGGAAAGGTCGCCTTTGCCATTCCGGGATTCTACTCGGTAGAAAATGCGTTGGCGGCGATGGCGGCGGGGGCTCAGCCCGGGGTGGGGATGAAGACCATGATTACCGCTTTGGGGAAGATCTCCGGGATTCGGGGACGGAGCGAAGTGGTCTATCACAGCAAAAACTTTACGGTGATCTGTGACTACGCCCATACGCCGGACGGTATTTTAAACGTGTTGTCCACGCTGCGGGAATGCGCTCAACACAGGCTTGTGGTGCTCTTCGGCTGCGGCGGAGACCGGGATCATGACAAACGCCCGCAGATGGCGAAAGCCTGTGAACAGTACGCTGATTTTATCATCGTGACGTCTGATAATCCCAGATCAGAGAATCCGGAAAAGATCATTTCAGAGATCCTGCCGGGATTTTCGGAAGGGGCGGAGTTTACAGTGGTTCCAGACCGGAGAGAGGCCATCTCCTATGGCATCAGTCATGCGAAGCCGGGAGATACCCTTGTACTGCTGGGAAAGGGCCATGAGACTTATCAGATCATCAAGGAAAAGACAATTCCCTTTGATGAGAGAAAGATCGTCAAAGAGATTATGGAGCAAAAGGGCTGCCCGTTTGAAACAGAAGAAGGGGCATAGAGATAGACGGAGAATGACAAAAGATAGGGGTTAGGAAAAGGTGCAGAAATTAACTTTAAAAGAAATTGCCGATGCGGTAAACGGAACGCTGGACGAGAAATGGAATGAACTCGAAATTGAGGCAATCAGCTCTGACACTCGCCAGATTGAGCCGGGATGTTTATTCGTTGCCTTTCAAGGGGAAAACTTTGATGGGCATCACTTTATCAAACAGGCGTTTTCGTTAGGCGCAAAAGCCGCACTGAGTAACCGGACGGTAGAAAAAGACGACGATATGCCTCAAAAGCCGGTAGTGTATGTAGAGGATACCCTGCTGGCTTTTGGCGCGCTGGCAGCCTATTATAAACAAAAATTTTCGGTTTATACGGTAGGTGTGACAGGCAGTGTTGGAAAAACTTCTACCAAAGAAATGATTTATGCGGTTATGAGCCAGAAATACAAAGTGCTGAAAACCGAAGGGAATTTTAATAATCAGATCGGTATGCCGAGAACGCTGTTTTCCCTGGACAACTCTTATTCTGGCGCGGTGCTGGAAATGGGAATGTGTGAACTGGGAGAGATCAGCTATCTTTCCAATATTGCCCGGCCGGATTTAGGGGTCATCACCAATATCGGCGTTTCCCATTTAGAGAATCTGGGTACTCGGGAAAATATTCTAAAGGCAAAGCTTGAAATCCTGGATGGAATGCCCCCGGAGGGAAAACTGATTTTAAACGGCGACAACGATATGCTCCTGACCCAGAAGGAACGCCTGGGTAAAAGGGCTTTATGGTACGGAATTGAGGAGCCGGGGGACGTCACGGCGGAAGAGATCCGTCAGGAAGGGGACGATACCCTTTTTACGGTCTGTTATCAGGGAAACCGGTATCCCGCCCAGATTCCAGCAATTGGGGTACACAATGTTTACAACGCCCTTGCGGCCTTTCTGGTGGGAATTGAGATTGGTCTGACTCCGGAAGAGATTGTAGCCGGCTATCAATCCTATCAGAATGCGGGTATGCGTCAGCGGGTCACGGTAAAAAGAGGAGTTAAAGTAATCGAGGACTGTTATAATGCCAGCCCGGATTCCATGGAATCCGCCATCAATGTCATCAGTACGATTCCCTGCGAGGGAAGGCGTATCGCCGTGTTCGGAGATATGCTGGAATTGGGAGAACAGTCGCGGCGGATGCATTTTCAGGTAGGCGAGCGTGCGGCCGGTTCCAAAATCGATGAGCTGGTCTGCTTTGGACCGGAAGCGGAAGAAATCGTAAAGGGTGCGGCAAACTTAGGGCTTCCAGCAAAGCATTTTCCGGAGAAAGAGGCCTTGTCGAATTATCTCCAAGCGGCACTCAAACCAGGAGACGCCGTCATTTTTAAAGCCAGCAGAGGAATGAGGTTGGAAGAAGTGATTGAACGGGTATTCTCAGAGTAAATAGCTTCCGCGATGGACAAATCAGACAGTTCGAGGGAAAGAGGTTTTGGCTGTTCTGAACGCGAGAGCATATCACAACAGGAGTGAAGGAAGGGCAAAGGTATGACATTAGGGATTGTAATGCTGATTACGGCGTTGATTGCATTTTTTGTAACATCGCTGTTGGGTATCTTTTTGGTACCTTATCTGAAAAAGTTAAAGTACGGACAAACCATTAAGGATATCGGCCCTACTTGGCACCAACAGAAGCAAGGAACACCTACGATGGGCGGAATGATGTTTATTGTGGGATGTTTGGCTGCGGTAATTGTAGGGCTTCTGACCCTGCTGATTCTGGAGGATTTCAATGTGGTCACGGTTCAGATGATCCGGGTAGTGGCAGGCTGCGCCATGGCTTTGGCCTATGGGATGATGGGATTTGTGGACGACTATATTAAGGTGGTCAAGAAGCGGAATCTGGGATTGCGGGCCAGGGAAAAGCTGCTCATCCAGTTTTTGATCGCGATTGGGTATCTTTACTTATTAGAGGTATCCGGAGGAGTTTCGACACTGGTGGATATTCCTTTTCTGGGGCAGTTTGATCTTGGGTGGTTTTACTATCCCCTGATGCTGTTTATTATTATCGGGACGACCAATGCGGTAAATCTCACCGACGGCGTAGACGGACTGGCCGGTTCAGTGACCTTTATCGTTGCGATCGGTTTTCTGGCGATTGCCGCAAGGCTGCAGTTTTCTTATGTGAGTATTCTGGCGGTGGCTTTGGCGGCCTCCTGTCTTGGCTTTCTGGTCTGGAATCTTCACCCGGCAAAGGTCTTTATGGGAGACACTGGCTCAATGTTTTTAGGCGGAGCGGTTGTGGCCTTGGCCTTTGGCATTGATATGCCGGTTCTGTTGGTCATCATCGGTTTTATTTACTTTGTGGAGGCGCTTTCCGTTATTTTGCAGGTGATCAGTTTTAAGACTACCGGAAAACGAATTTTTAAGATGAGTCCGATTCATCACCATTTTGAACTGTGCGGATGGAGCGAAATGAAGATTGTGATTGTTTTTTCTCTTGTCAGCGCGGTCTGCGGAGTGCTGGCCTATTTTGCCGCTCCGCTGGTATAGGAAGAAAAAAATCACATAGAATAAATTAAGTCTATAAGAGTGAGAAAAGTTTTGAAAGAGATTGTGAGAAGAAGGTGAAGGCATTTGCAAACGATACGATCTGTCCGCAGTAAAAAACAGGGAACCAGCAAAAAGGCGGAGCCGATTCGACCTGGCATCCAACTAATCAAAAAAAGGGAACGGTCGATTGACTGGGTGTTTTTGCTGATTGTCTTGGTACTGTTGGCGTTTGGGATGATTATGGTATTTTCTGCCAGTTATGCAAATGCACTTGCGTATCAGGGAGATAGCTTTTATTATATTAAAAGGCATGCTATTTTTGTGGCGATGGGACTTGTGGTAATGGTCATCTTGTCAAAATTCCCGCCTTATACGACTTATCAAAAATTATCTACCTGGATTTATATAGCAGGTCTGTTGTTGATGGCGCTGGTAGTGGTTTTAAACGGCGGCCAGCCTGGACGGTGGATCAATGTTCCCCTTTTGGGTTCTTTCCAGCCGTCAGAGCTGATGAAGATTGCTATTATTATTATCTTTGCGGCATTGATTTCGAAAAATTATCAGAAAATTACCACTTTCCGCTATGGGATTCTTCCCTTTATTTTTGTGCTTCTTCCGGTAATCGGCATCCTTGTGGTGTTTCAGCACCATCTTTCCGCCACGATTATTATCTGTGCGATCGGCCTTGGCATGGTATTTATCGCAGGGGCGAAACTAAGGTATTTCCTGTCGTTGATTCCGGCTGGAGCTCTGGCTTTAGTAGCCTTGGTTCTCTTTAAAGGCGCCGATTACATGAAAGAGCGTGTGCAGATCTGGCTGGACCCCTTCGCGGATATTCAGGACTCCACCTGGCAGACGGTTCAGTCGCTGGTGGCGATTGGCTCCGGCGGCGTGATGGGCTTGGGACTGGGTGGCTCCCGGCAGAAGTATCTCTACCTGCCGGAACCTCAAAACGACTTTATTTTTGCCATTATCTGTGAAGAACTGGGACTGGTTGGCGCAATCCTGGTGATTTTGCTTTTTGTACTGTTGATTTACCGGGGATTTGTCATTGCCAGCAAGGCGCCGAATAAATTTTCTGCGATGCTGGTAATCGGCATTGTGCTTCAGATTGCTATTCAGGCGTTTCTCAATATTGCTGTTGTGACCAACAGTATTCCAAATACTGGGATCAGCCTGCCCTTCTTCAGTGCGGGAGGTACGGCGCTGGTTACCCAGATGATGGAAGTGGGGATCGTTCTAAACATCTCCAGGTATGCCACGATGGAGAAGGTCTAATTATTGGGACGGCAAGTGTTACAAGCCGTCCCAATAGGGAAGTTTTCTTGCCGGCAACAAATCAGGCCGGCAGTTTGCTTCAGGGAAGCAAACACCGAAAACGTTCCAGACCTCCAGAAGCGAAGCAAAAGACTGGTGGGGCGGCAAGTGTTACAAGCCGTCCCAATAGGGAAGTTTTCTTGCGTGACTATGTTATTCGATCAATTACAGTCTATAGAAAAGGCTTATCTTTCGCCGCATAGCGGCAGATCACAGACAGAAGGGGAATCAAGAATGAGAGTATTATTAGCCGGCGGAGGAACAGCGGGACATATCAACCCTGCCATCGCCATTGCCCAGTACATTAAAAGCGAAGAACCGGATGCGGAGATTCTGTTTGCCGGAACTCCAAACGGGATGGAAGCGGGGCTTGTAAAAAAAGCGGGATTTGCTTTTACCCCCATTCAAATCAGCGGTTTTAAAAGAAGCTTTTCTCCCGGTGCGATTGTGCATAATCTCAATACTCTCTGCCATTTGGTGACCTCTGATTTTACAGCGAGAAGGATTGTCCGGGAGTTTCGTCCGGATATTGTCATTGGTACCGGAGGGTATGTCAGCGGTCCTATTGTGCTGGCGGCTTCCAAACTGGGAGTGAAAACCGCCATTCATGAACAGAACGCTTTTCCTGGTGTGACCAATAAAATTCTTGCGAAAAAAGTGGATTGCGTATTTTTGGCAGTAGAGGAGGCAAAGCCTCTTCTGGAGGTGAAGGGAGACTGTGAGGTCGTTGGTAATCCCATTCGCCAGAACATTATCCTGAAAACCAAAAGAGAAGCCAGACAGGAACTGGGTCTTGATGATAAAATGTGTATCCTTTCCTTTGGAGGAAGTCTGGGCGCAGATATTATCAACCGGATGGGCGCAGACCTCATCGAGTGGAACGGTACCCAGCGGAAAGTGAACCATATCCACGGTTACGGAAGACTGGGAAAGGAACTGTTCCCAAGACTTTTGCGGGAGCGCGGGATTACCCTCACCTCTGATTTCAGCGTAGACGCCAGGGAATATATCGACAATATGGCAACCTGCTTGGCGGCCGCGGATTTGGTGATCTGCCGCTCCGGGGCGATTACTCTGAGTGAGCTGGAAGCCACCGGAAAAGCATCTATTTTGGTTCCGTCTCCTTATGTAGCGGAAAACCATCAGTATCACAATGCGATGGTGCTGGTGAATCATGAAGCCGCATTCCTGATTGAAGAAAAGAATTATGAAAAAACCAAGTTTCTCGACATGGTGGAGGAACTTTGGAAAAATCCCCAAAAGCTTCAGAAATTTGGGCAAAATGCATCAAAACTTGGGGTGCTTGACACAACGAAGCGAATTTATGATAAAATAAAGATACTGCTGAACGAGCAGTAAAAATGAAAAAATCTCACCAACTTTTCTTTCCCTGCATAGTATGGGATATCTAAAAACTAATATCTCAGATAGATTGGGAAAGGGAGTAAACAAATGAGTAAACTGCGTATAGAAGGCGGACGCCGTCTGTCCGGTGAATTGAAGCTTCAGGGAGCAAAAAACAGCGCTCTTCCCATTCTGGCAGCAACCTTGCTGGGAGAAGGAGTCAGTGTGATACATAACTGCCCCGACCTTACCGATATAGCCGCTGCCGTAAAGATTCTGGAATATCTGGGCTGTAAGGTGGTTCGGGAGGGGGATACCCTTACTGTAGACGCCAGGCAGATTACCCAGTGTACCATTCCGGAAAACCTGATGCGGGAGATGCGTTCCTCGATTGTGTTTTTAGGAGCGATGCTGTCAAGAACCAGAAAAGCGAAAATCTGTATGCCGGGAGGGTGCGAGCTGGGGCCGAGACCCATCGATCTCCATCTGGAGGCACTGAAAAAGCTGGGAGCCACGATCACCTCAGACCACGGTTATCTCGACTGTAAAGTGGAGAAAGGACTGGAAGGCGGGAAAATTTCTCTGCTGTTTCCCAGCGTGGGAGCAACGGAAAATATTCTTCTCGCAAGCTGTATGGCCAAAGGAAGAACGGTGATCCACAACGCCGCTCAGGAGCCGGAAATCGTGGACTTAGCCAGTTATCTCAACGGCAGGGGAGCGAAAATTCGGGGAGCAGGCAAAAGCCGTATTGTTGTAGACGGCGTAGAGCATTTGGATTCCGCCGAGCATACCGTGATGCCGGACCGGATTGTGGCTGCTACCTATCTCTGCGCGGGCGCGATTACCGGAGGAGAAATCCTTCTCAGAGAGGTCCGCCCCTGTGATTTGGAAAGCATTTTCCCCATCTTTGAAAAGATGGGAATGCATCTTCGGATGACCGAAAGCGAAGTGCTTTTAAAGCCGCCGACCGATGGAAAAATCCGGAGCGTCAACGCCATCCGCACCATGCCTCATCCGGGGTTCCCCACCGACGCTCAGGCGCCGATCATGGCGGTGTTAAGCGTGGCGGAAGGAACCAGCATGTTTGTGGAAAATATTTTTGAAAGCAGATATAAGCATGCGCAGGAATTAAACCGGATGGGCGCAGATATCAAAGTAGAGGGCCGGGTAGCGGTTTGTACCGGAGTAGATGCGCTTTATGGCACAGAGGTGCAGGCAGAGGATCTCAGAGGAGGGGCGGCTTTGGTTTTGGCCGGACTTCGAGCGGAGGGCATTACCCAGGTAAATGACATCCACCATATTGACAGAGGCTATGAGTCCATCGAAACGGTGCTGGATTCTCTGGGAGCCAATATTGTGAGAATAGCATAGCGATTATGATAGTGTAAAATAGATTGTCCAAATCAGAGGAATTGTAAATGAGAAAAAAAGTGAGAAGAAAACCGTCGGTAAATGACCAGGCAAGGGTAATTAACCAGCAGAAACGGCGCAGGAGAAGAAAGAAAAATTACATTCTTTATTACATACTGGTTCTGTTTTTAATTGCGGTGACTGGGGTAATTTTGTCCATTACCGTGTTTTTCAACACGAAAACGATAGAAGTGTCGCAGATAGAGGGTCATACGAGTGAGGAGATCATCGCCTATTCTGGTGTGGAAATCGGAGATAATCTCCTCCGTATGAATCTGTCCCAGATCGAAGAAAATATCATGTCCCATACCACTGATTTGGACCGCGTTTCAGTAGAAAGAAAATTTCCGGATACTTTGTCCATTAAGCTGACGGCAGCGGAGCCTGCTGCTGCGGTGGTGTATGAAGACAGCTATTACATTTTAAGCTCCGGCGGAAGAGTGATGAATATGACCACTTCCCTGGAGGGGTATGAAAACTTATTTTTATTCTCTGACGTGGATTTGTCCGGGATTCAGGTAGGAGATTTTGTAACCGGAAACGAGTCCTACCGCACAACGCAGCAGGTACTTGAGGCGGTTACACAGTCCGGGATTTCCTCTATCCGTTCTTTACAGTTGGGAGATGGAGCGGATATCCGCTTGAACTGCAACGACAAAGTCACAATCGTCCTGGGAAATGTGCTGGAAATCGACTACAAGCTTCAGATTGCCAAGCAGATTCTGGAGCAGGAGGTTGATCCGGAGCAGGAGGGGATTTTAGATGTAAGCCGGGCTTCGGAGGCTTATTTCCGTGAGATGAGCATGAGCGAGCAAAAAGAAAAGGGATATGCGGTAGAGGAGACTGCGGCTTTGCCGGCAGAGGAGGGAAGTCAAGAGCAGTCTCCAGAGGAAGAGACTGTTTCTCAGCCAGAGGAAGAGGGTCAATAAAAAGACGTTTTGCCAGAACATGGAGAAAAATGGAACAAAGCGATAGGAGAGAAAAGTCAATAGAAAAATTTCTCAAAATTTGTAGGATAAAGTAGTAGAAAAACACTAGATTTTATGAAAAAAACATAGTATAATATTACTTATAATTCGGCATTCCTGAAAATATATTATTTTGACGGTCTGCCATTGCCGCCAATGGTGGTTGATACTGTTCCAGAGGCCGGTACAGGAGAAAATTTTTCAAGAGGTCTGACAGACTGGATGTTAAATATATGTTTAGGAGGAAGTAGACGTGGGATTTACACTGGGCAACATTGATAATGATGATGTAAACATAAAGGTAATCGGTGTCGGCGGCGCCGGTGGGAATGCGGTGAACCGTATGGTGGCCTGTAATGTGCAGAATGTGGAGTTTATCGCAATCAATACCGATCAGCCGGTACTGGACCTGTCTCAGGCGACTTATAAGATCAGAATCGGAGACAAACTGACTAAGGGCAGAGGCGCCGGAGGAAACCCGGAAATGGGGGCTAAGGCTGCCGAAGAAAGCCGGGAAGAAATTGAGAGTGCGTTAAAAGGCACTCAGATGATTTTTATCGCTGCCGGAATGGGCGGCGGCACTGGAACCGGAGCAGCTCCTGTGGTTGCGGAAATCGCAAAGGATCTGGGTATTCTGACGGTTGGTATTGTTACCAAGCCCTTTACCTTTGAGGGGAAGAAAAGAATGCTCAATGCGGAAAAAGGACTGGAAGAGCTGGGCTCTAAAGTGGATTCTCTGATTGTCATTCCAAATGAGCGTTTGAAACTCATTACGGATAAATTCCGTACCATGAAAGATGCTTTTGCGGCCGCTGACGACGTACTCCGTCAGGGTGTGCAGAGTATTTCTGACCTGATTAAAATGCCGGGGTTTGTAAACCTCGACTTCGCGGATGTCTGTGCCGTCATGAAGGAAGCCGGTTATGCTCACATGGGCGTGGGAACCGGTACTGGAAAGGACAAGGCTCACGAAGCGGCTACCGCTGCGATTTCCAGCCCGCTTTTGGAAACTACCATCGATGGGGCTAAGGGTATTATCATCAATATTACGGCGCCTTCCGATTTGGGCTTTGACGAGGCGGAAATTGCATCTTCTATCATTGCAGATGCGGCGCACCCGGACGCCAATATTTTCTGGGGTCTTGCTTTTGACGATACCTTGGAAGATGAGATGCGGATTACGGTAATCGCCACCAATTTTGCCGATAAAGAAGCAGAAGAAGCGAAAAAGGCAGAAGAAGAGGCTCAGAAAGCGAAGCAAGAAGCTGAAGCCGCGCAAAAACCCAGCGCAGTCGATTTGGATTTTGACGATATCATGGCCATCTTTAATGGAAATGGTAATCGGAAATAAGGCAGCAGTACATAACTTTTGCTTTGTATTCTGAAAATGCTCTAAAATAGTTCAGCGGCAGGCTTTTTGAGCCTGCCGCTGTTTTGGTCTGCCGGTTTTTCTGATAATTGGAAAGACGGGAGTCTGATGTGGAAAAATTGAATCAAAGAAAAGAGGGCCTGATTTTCAGGCCCTCTGTGTTTTATTTGTAATCTTTCATATAGTCTCCGTGGGCTTCGATGAGATCGTCGCACATTTTGACAATATCGTCTGTAGACAATTCAGCAGCTGTGTGGGGATCTAACATCGCAGCCTGATAAATGCTTTCCCGCTTTTTCGTCACGGCGGCTTCGATGGTCATCAGCTGTACATTGATGTTGGTCATATTCAGTCCGGCAAGCTGAACTGGAAGTCTTCCCACGTGGCACGGATTTACTCCCATAGCATCCACTAGACAGGGAACCTCTACACAGGCATCCGAAGGCAGGTTGTCGATTAACCCGGTGTTCAGCACGTTTCCGCCAATTTTATAAGGAGTATTGGTCACCATAGCTTCCATGATGTAAGAAGCGTATTCGTGAGAACGTTCATGTTCGATTTTGCCGTCCTTCAGGATGTTGTTTTTCTCTTCTTCCCATCCGGCGATCTGGTTGACGCATCTTCTCGGATATTCATCCAAGGGAATATTGAATGCGTCGATCAATTCCGGATAACGGGATTTGATAAACAGCGGATTATATTCTGCGTTGTGCTCGCTGGATTCGGTGCAGTAATAGCCAAAACGCTTGATATACTCAAACCGCACCATATCGTTGTGCTTCTCTGACGCATTTTTTTCCGCGGCGCGTTTTCTGATTTCAGGATAGAGATCATTTCCGTCTTTGTCATAGATTTCCAGCAGCCATCCCATATGGTTGATTCCGGCAATCAATTCTTTTCTGCCTTCTAGTTTGTCCTCCATTCCAAGACTTTTCAAAAGCCCCTCAGAGCAAACCTGAACACTGTGGCACAGACCGACTGTCTTTACACCGGTATATCTCTGCATATAGCCGCTGAGCATTGCCATCGGGTTGGTATAGTTTAAAAACCATGCGTCCGGGCACACTTCTTCCATATCCTCAGCGAAGTCTTTCAATACCGGAATAGTACGCAGCGCCCGCATAATCCCGCCGATGCCCAAGGTGTCGGCAATGGTCTGGCGCAGTCCGTATTTTTTAGGTACTTCAAAGTCGATAATCGTACAGGGATCATAGAAACCAACCTGAATCGCGTTTACGACAAAATCAGCCCCTCTCAAGGCATCTTTTCTGTTTTCTACGCCCAGATAGGTTTTGATAACTGCCCGATCCTGATTGACATTGTGGTTAATTGCTTTTAAAATGATTTCCGATTCTTTTAAACGCACCTCATCGATATCGTAAAGTGCGATTTCACTTTCCCGCAGAGCCGGCGTGCACATACAATCTCCCAGTACATTTCTGGCAAATACCGTGCTGCCTGCTCCCATAAAAGTAATTTTTGGCATCGTGTTTCGCTCCTTCCAGTGTATGACTACACAATTTATAGTTCTATTATAACGTTTTTCCCAAAATTAAAAATGATGTTTTGTTTCTAATTGATTGTCATTATGTTGCATAATTCGGGAAAGTCCGCAGCGTTCCAAAACAGATTAAGGCAAAGAAAAAGCAAGACAATTCGGTATACACCTCAAAGTCTTGCTTTGTGGATATTTATAATGAAAAGATGGAACTTGCTTTTTATTTTTCCAAAATAGCGGTTTCGCTTTTTTTGATCAAATTCAAAAGGGAGGAGGTAAAGAGAGGATATTCCTCCTGGAGCATTTCGGTAGAAATGGAAAGCTGCTCCCGATCAATTTTATTTTCCTTTTTATTTTCTGGATTTTCCAAAAGATTGATGATCTCGGCGCCGCAGGTAATCATTCGGGCGATTGCCATATGGGAGGAGACATTCTGAGGCAGGGTGAAAAGAGACGCCTCGTTTTTGGGATTGATGCTGTAAAGAGTGCGGAACATATTGTAGACGCTCAGCATCAAATAGTTGGAAACCTCATTGGTAAGGGTATTGTTATTAATTTTTTGAAGCAGATCATAAGTGATGTTCAAAGAGTTAAAGATCAGTTTTTTGTTCAAGGTAGGAAGAAGACTGCCCCGCAGGCGATTTTCTTTCCCGGCGGAATCCGGTTCCGGAATATCGTCTACCGAAAGGGTGGCCCCGGTACGCTCCGGAGAACGTCCCAGCAGATAATCGCAGGATACATGATAAAAGTCAGCCGTACGGACTAAAAAATCCAGGCCGCATTCGCGAATCCCTTTTTCGTAGTGGGATAACAACGCCTGGGATATGTTTAATTCAGCAGCAGCCTGTTTCTGGCTGATGCCCCGCTCTTTTCTCAATAAAGTCAATATTCTCGGAAAGTCGGCGTTCATTGACAGTATCCCCCTCAACATTAACGTATAGTAAATTGTACTATACCTGATACATTTTGTAAAGAGATTTTTACGAAGATTTTCGCCTTTTGTTGATAAAAAGTTTTTGAAAAATTTGTCTAAAAATCACAAAGGAAGTAAGTATTTACAAAATAAACAACCTTTTTGCAGGGATTTTTACTATAATAGAAACTGAAAAAGAGAACTTGGGAGGCAGCTATGAGAAGCTATAAATTATACTTGTATCGGCACGGACTGACAAAGGGAAATTTAGAAGGGAAATATATCGGCTCTACCGATCTGCCGCTGTGTGAGGAAGGGAAAAAGGCTTTGGAAAGCTTGCGGAAGGAGAAGGAATATCCCGCGGTGGGAAGGGTGTATGTAAGCCCGCTGACCCGCTGTGTGGAAACCGCGCAGATTCTTTATCCGGAGATGGAGACTGTCCCGGTGGAGCAGATTCGGGAATATGATTTTGGAATTTATGAAAATAAAAGTATCGACGAGCTTAAAAAAGATCCGGGATTTGTCAGCTGGTTTCAGACCAATATGACGCAGGCGCCTCAAAACGGGGAAGATATGAAAGCGTTTACCCAGCGGATTCGAGAGGGCTTTGACCTGATTATTAAGGATATGATGGGGCGGCGGATTTCTTCCGCGGCGGTGATTACCCACGGAGGAGTAATCATGTCTATTTTATCGATGTGCGGCCTGCCCAGAATGCAGCCTACCAACTGGGACGCCCAACCCGGAGAAGGGTATGCCGTTTTGGTAAACGCTTCCCTTTGGGGGAACACCCAGAGCTTTGAAATTTGTGAAAAATTGCCTTGTGAACAGGATGAAGAGTTTCAGCATGAGTCTTTTACGATGCTGGACGCGGATGATTTGAGAAGGGAAATCCATGAGATGAAGCAGCGAGAAGA
>CALWNT010000013.1 GCA_944382885.1 uncultured Clostridia bacterium
ATACGGATTGGAAGCTCCCCGATGACTCCAGCTCAGCTTTTGATGCAGTGGTGGCCGAAATTCCAGGAATACTGTCCGGACATGAAATTCCAGATCATCCCGTTTGAAAACACCCCGGAAAACGCCCGGGAAATTCTAGGGAATCTGGGAAAAAATATTGACGTCATCGGTGGTATTTTTGATGAAACCATGTTGGTTTTGAGAAAATGCGCCGGTCTTGAATTATCCCGGGAGCCGTTTTGCTGCGCGGTTTCCATCCATCACAGACTGGCGGCGAAAGACAAATTACAGATACAGGATCTGTATGGAGAAAACTTATTGCTGATGCATCGGGAATGGAGCCATTATATCGATCAGCTGCGGGACGACCTCTGGAAAAATCACAGCCAAATCCATATTATAGATTTTGACTTTTACAATATGAATATTTTTAACCGCTGTGAAAACAGCAATGACGTATTGCTGGCCATTCCGGGATGGGCCAACGTCCATCCTCTTTTAAAAGTAATTCCTGTAGAATGGGAACACAGCATCCCCTATGGCCTGCTTCATGCGCCGCAGCCTTCTGAAACTGTAAAAAAATTCCTGGAAGCGGCAAAGGCGGCTGCAAAGGATCGGAAAATCGGCAGTCATTCCTAAAAGTATTCAATAGTAATCAGAAGGACATGCCTCAGAAAAGAAATTCTGGGACATGTCCTTTTTTGATAAAAGATGTCATTGAGCTAAAGCATAGAAAGCCGTAAACCATACAGTTAGAAAAAGAACCAGTTGTTTTTATGGCTTTTCGCCAGTAGAAGAAATCCTTCTCTTCCCTATTCTTTCTCCGACAGCGGCTTCTGTTTGTAAAGGCGCAGTCCATCTTTTTCCGCAAGAAATACCGCCGCATAGGAAAACGTCATATGGAACAAAGAGGTATTCCATTTTGATTCCTTTCCCCAGCTTTCAAAAGTCGTGGTAGCTCCCTGAGACAGCATTTTCAGCCAGGCCCCCGGAGATTGCAACAGGCTCCGCATCAAATCTTCCTCACCCCGCCCTTCCAGCGCGCCAAGAAGAGGAAATGTGCCAAACAGGGACAGGGATTCGATCCCCCGCTTTCTAATCATCTCCATCATATTCTGCTCAAATTCCCCGTCCGGGATCAGCCCGAATGCAAAGGGAAACAGATTACCCACATAGCTGACATGACCGGAGGTCGTGCTGTCCCGAAAAAGATGGCGCTCAGAGTCATAGAAAGCCCCGTAAAATTTTTGAAGCAAAGGCTGCTCCTCCTGATAAAGCGGTTCTCCTAAAATATGAGAGATTTCATTGGCGCACCGAATCGCCTCCAGATAGTAGGCGTTGATCACGACATGAACTTCCTCGCATACCTTACCCGCTGTAAGATCCACATCATATCCGTCCCGAAAATTGTCCGGCCACTCTACGACGCACCATTTATCCAGTCCCGAGATCAGACCGTCATGAAGATAGCTTTGGGTATAAGCGTCCAAGAGGTTCTTCACACCGGTATAATTTTGGCGCAGATACCCTTGATCTCCCGTAATGCGGTAATGCCATAAAATCAGGGAGATCAAAATCAAAGGAAATTCCGCGATTTCCTGCATAAAGGAGCAGTCAAGACAGGTCATCGTCCCCGGAGTGATAAAGCTGGAGAAGAAAGCGTCGTCAATCAGCTTCCGCACCAACGAGTCGTCTCCTGTCAGCAGCAGATGAGTCAGGCTGGTGTAACAGCCGTCTCCCACATAAAACCCTTTTTCCCGTTCCATACAGTCCTGAAGCACTTCCTGCGTCCCGTATTTCTGAGTGTGAAGGCATAGCTCCCAAATTTTTTCCAGCTCTGGGTCACCACGGTAAGCGGACTTTAAACTTGCGTTCAAGGTAAAGGGATAGTGCCGCGCAAGCAATGCGATATCGGTTATCTCGCAGCCTTCCGGCAGGATCAGCTGAGCATAGCGAAAAGCCTTGTAGTCGAACCAATCCAGCTCATCCTCTTTTCCGGAAAGGATCCATCCCTCTTCATAGCGGCAGTTGCAGCGCATTTCGTAGCGGATGGTTTGTTCTTGTTCCTCTTTTAGCTCCTGAGCACACCGAATGATCACTCGGTCCCCTGCTGTTCCCTTCCCGCGCAAAAGCAGATATCCCACAAAACATTTTCCAAAATCCACAAAAAGCGCGGTTTTCCCATCAGCAAGTTTCCGAGCGGAAACCTCTGCGGGAGAAATGGATTCAAAAACCAGCGGTTTTGTTTCTTGGGGGAAAAGACCATAATCTACGTATTCCCGCTTGGAAGCGTGGTTCCAGTATCTATCGTCAAAATCAGATCGTTCAAATCCCACCTCCGGCGCAGCGGAATCATAGTCCTCCAGAAACTGGGTGTCATAGCCTGTCACGCCGATTTCAGAATATCCGGTATGGGGATGGGTCAAAAAGGACTCGTCGCTGGAAACGATCACTTCCCCATCTGCTTCCAAATCGCACAGGAATCCGTGCCGCACATCTCCGCTGACCCACACCCGGTTAATCAGTCCCTGATAGTAGGTGTGCGCACTTAACGTATTTTCTCCCTCTGTGAGGAAATCGGTCACGTCAATCGTCAAATATCCCATCCGCTGAGGATAGGCCGGAGCCGGCCCCTGGGAAACAAATC
>CALWNT010000014.1 GCA_944382885.1 uncultured Clostridia bacterium
AGATAGGCTCAAGGTGTAAGCATGGTGACATGTTTAGCCAGGGAGTACTAATCGGTCGAGGGCTTGACCTCAAAAAGAGTAATGCGAGAATTTCGAAAGTAGTTATTATTCAGTTTTGAAGATACCAGATATCTTCAAGAGAAAAGAGAATAGACGGTGTTGATGGCGGTGAGGATCCACCTGTAACCATACCGAACACAGAAGTTAAGCTCACTTGCGTCGAAAATACTTGGCTGGAGACGGCCTGGGAAGATAGAAAGGCGCCGTCACGGTAAGAACATCTTTTCGGTGTTCTTACCGTTTCTGTTTTCCTCCTTAGCTCAGTTGGTAGAGCATGCGGCTGTTAACCGCAGGGTCGTTGGTTCGAGCCCAACAGGGGGAGCCAAAAGAAAAGGCAGAGGGTTTTTCCTCTGCCTTTTCTTTTCGTTATCTTTGCTCGGTCGGACCAGCTCCCCTGCCACACACAGACCTTTCGGCTGTGAACCATGTCAGAAGACGGCCGCCGCCAGTGGCGGATGAAGGCCGTCTTCTGGCTGGAGTTGGTTCGAGCCCAACAGGGGGAGCCAACTCGGAAATATCCGAACAAAAAATAGCATCGTTGCACTCGTCGAGTGTGACGGTGCTATTTTTGTTTTTCAGGTTATATGTAATGACGATCCTATCATCAAACAGGAAAATAGTATTGATAAAGCTCCTCACTAAATATTTGAAGCTATCCGAATTCGTAGCAGCCCTTCTATTCATGTGCTCTAAGTAATACAAAACTTCCTCTTTTGTGATAGAGGGGTTTTCTGCTTTTTCTAAGGCCAAGTTCTGTTCCAGTTCCGCTTTTTGGCTCTCTAACTCCATCAGTCTGCTTTTGGTGGTATCGGTGATAATGCCTTGCTCGATAGCTTTCATGAGGTTGGAAATAGAGGAGGAAACCTCATTGAGACGGCTGGAATAGTAATCCTCCAAAGACGTATCTTTTCTATTGGATTCCTGCAAGGAAATGACTTGGTCAGCGATCATTTCCATAAGCTCAGGAACCAGGATTTCCCGGCAGGTGATCTCAGCGACTAATTTTTCCAGCTTTTCTTTCCGGATACTCTTTTTATTGCATTTGTGCCGTTTGCTTTGGGGGCAAATGTAGTAGTAATATTTAGAGCCGTTTTGGGAGGTTCCGCTGTCGCCTACCATCATTGTTTCGCAGTGTCCGCAAAAGAGCTTTCCAGTGAGGTAGAATTCGCTCCAATCGTTTCTTTTGGCCATCTTTTTAAATTTGGTATTCAATTTCATCTGCACCCTTTCAAATACATCATCATCTATGATTTGGGGAATCCCATTGGGGATCACCACATCTTTCCAGGAATATTCGCCGATATATTTCCGGTTTGAAAGGATCCCTCTCATAACGCCGCAGCGGAAGAGTTTTCCTTTTGCTGTCCGATATCCCTTTTCGTTCAGTTCTCTGGCGATATCAGAAAAGGGATAACCGGAATCATACAAGTTGAAGATTTCCCGGACGATAGCAGCTTTTTCCTCGTCGATCTCAAACTTTTTATCTTTCCCGATTTTAAAACCTAGAGGGATCGCGGAGCCGGTGCTCTGGCATTTCAGGGCGCTTTCCCGCATTCCGCGCAGAACGTTTTGAGATAGGTTGGCGGAGTAGTATTCTGCCATTCCTTCCAGCACACTTTCCAGAATAATCCCTTCCGGCCCATCTGGGACGTGTTCTTTCGCATAGAGGATGGAAACGCCGTTTTTTCGGAACTTTACTTTGTTGATAGCGATTTCTTCCCGGTTTCTTCCAAAACGGTCGATCTTCCATACGATAACGGCGTCGAACAGTTTTTTAGAAGAATCCTTTATCATCCGCTGAAAGTCTGCGCGGTTATCAGTGCGTCCGCTTTGCGCCCGGTCGATATATTCCCCGACTATTTTAATATTTTTTCTGGCGGCAAACTGGTAGCAGTCCCGGAGCTGCCCTTCGATGGATTGTTCGGTCTGCTGGTGGGAACTGTATCGTGCGTAAATGACGGCTTTCATCTATTCTTCTCCTTTACACTGCACCCAGATTCTGGTATAATAGATGAGAAATAGGGTGCAAAAAATCTAGCATGCGTCAACATGCTTTGTTTTTGTACTTGTGAACATTTATTTCATGCCGTCCTGCTATGAGAGAGCAGGGCGGTTTTTCTTTTTAACTCCAGTTAGAATATGGGCTACATCGTTTGCATTCTGTGTACCCTTTTTTCTTAGCTGTATCTAAAGGAATTCTATAACATTTCTCTCCGGAACAGGAAGGATTATAGTGAAACTTCTTTCCTGAAGGAGTTACAAAAACATAAGTTTTTGGCACTTGCTCAACAGGTTTTTCTTTAGAATTTTTTAGTTGAGCTTTCTTGTGGTAAAAAACAGCTTGAATAATTGAGAGTGTGCCAATCACAAGAAAAAATATTCCGCCTAATAAACTTGATAGACATACTACAATACCGATAAGCATCCATAAAATACCTAGAATAATAAAAATAATAGAAAATCTTTTTAGTGCTTTACTTGAATATTTGTCTAACGTCATAATGATTTTCTCCTAAGTTATGTTATTTATTTTGAGCGCACAGAGAAGCCTAAATCCCTAAAATCTGTTTTTTCTTTGCATCAAAATCAGACTGAGTAATAATTCCTTGATCTAAAAGTTCTTTCAACTGCACAAGTTGCGACATAGAATTGCCGTTAGAGGCAGACACGGAAGTAGGAACACAATGTTCAAGCGCATCTTTTATACTGTTGGCGTTGGTCAGAGATAATTTATAGAGAGATCCATTTCTCTTGGTTTGAGAGGTTAAGAAGGATATTTCCTTTTCTTTTATCCACCGATTATTGATTTTAATAATCAGTTTTAAAGAATTTACCATTTCTTGTTGCTTTTTTCCGGTTATGCCACCGACAATAGCGCCAGCACCGCCAAAAAGTACTCCTCCCGCAATCGCTCTACCTAATCCGCTTTTTGAAACGACTTCACCATCTTCTGAGACTTCTACAGATTCTAACTCGTCAAACCGGAAGTATCTGCCAAACTGTTTTGGAAAATGGATGATTTCATTTTGATGATCTATTTCGATGTAAGCGTTTTTAAAATCTGGATTGAAAATCCAATTATTTCGTTCGGAAACAAATTGTTTAAATTGCAAGAAGTCATTCAATGAATATAAATGGGTATCGGCAGTGCCGCCGATTTCTTTTGAACAATTAAGGCAAACCTTGTCTTGCCCCAAGGTCAAATGAATTAGTCCTACTTTTCCGCTACAAACTAGGCATTTTTCTTTTTTTCCAAACATATAAAGTCCTCCCCAAATTATGTTATTTATTTTAAGCACTGAGAGGGTGTTTGTCGGATTGTAATGTCAGTCTGTAGGCGTCTGTACTTAATGACAGAATAAAAAATTATTGTAAAATTTTACAATAACGTAAATCAATATTGACATGCTATCATGAATGTAATATACTGGTGCTATAGAAAAGAACAAATGTTCTAAAGTGAAAGGGATGAAAAAATGAACCGCGAAGCACAAACACATGAAATTCCTGAATCGAAAGAGTTAGAAATGTATTATCAACATATTTGCACTTTGGTAAAACAAATATACAATCTACAAGATTTACAACGTCTAAAGCGTATAGATGTGAACATACAAAGAATAATACTGAAATAGTCTGTCGGCCTGATTTATTCAGGCTGATTTTTTTGTTTATTGGAATTGATATTCCTGATAAATGCTTTTAACACTTCTCTATCAGCGGCATCCATATTGATAAATTCCCGGATAATTTCAATGTCTAAATCGTCTAAATTATATTCTATTTTTAATTCGTCTAAAAGAGTTTCAGGAAGATTTAAGAACATTTCTCCTACGCCCTCTGTCAACCAGATATGATTGACTTTGAATTCTCGACATATAGAAAGTATTACAGCTTCAGACGGAGTTCTCATACCATTTTCATAACCAGCTATTGTACCCTGCTTGACTCCGATTCGTTCTCCAAATTCAGTTTGATTTAGGTTGAGAAATTTTCTCAATTCTTTAATTCGTTCTTTCACAATTATCCCCCTTTCTGGTTTATATAATATCACAAAAAATAAAGCTTTGCAATAAAAAATGGAAAAAAGTATTGACTTTTTTATTTCTTCGAGATATTATAATATTGCAAAGAGATTAAAGGGGGGGAAAAACATGACAGAACGACAGATAGAAGAAAGAAAATGTGAAATCTGTGAAATTTGTCAATATCTCAAAGAATTAACACCGGAACAGAAACAGGCGGTGAGACAGTTTGAATTGTTTTTGAATTTCACAAATTCTTTTCGCAAGAGCAATCCAAAAACAGGATAGGAGGTGAAAGAATGACAGCACTAAATATTATACCCGTATATTTGATTACCGCATTGCTGTGTATCATGTCTTATTGGCATGCATCCAGCGAATACGGATGGAAGAAAAAAGGCTTGATCTTCAACCTTATACTGGGATTTGTTTTTGCTGTTCTTGCAGTAAAGATGCCAATGTTTTTGTAACTTTTAAATACAGTTATTCGATTTGGGGCTTAAGCCAAAAACAAAATAGGGATGAAGAAAATGAAAATTACAATCAAACTAGAGCCATCAGAGCTTTACACCTTGTTATCAACACAAAGAGAAAATAATGTTGAAAAACTTTCGGAAGAAATCAGGGAAAAACTTCTGGATCTGCCGATCACAGAAGAACCGAAAGAAAAGGAAGGGGAACCTGAGAATGGAACATCTTCAAACTGATAAAGCAACACTCCCTCCAGAAGTGGAAAGGTCTATGAGATCGTTTTGTCAGGCAATCTTAAAAAATATACCGAAGTTTTTTGAAGACCCGGAAAATCGTGCGGGTTTTGAACGTTGGAAAGCGGAAAGAGAGGCGAAAAAGGCATGACCCCACAAGACTGGGAATTTATTGGAGTGAGCGCAGGCTGGGGATTTGGGATCGCGTTTGTGCTGCTGGTGCTGGACGGGCTGTATAACCTGATCTGCTGGGCACTGTACCGGAAAATCCGGCGGAAAAAGAAAATCTCCCGGCGGTGCGGGAACACCAACCGGGAGACAGGAGGCCATAAAGGCCAGCAGCGCGAAAGCGCATGACAAAAAAGATTACGTCTTTATGATAACTGGTAAA
>CALWNT010000015.1 GCA_944382885.1 uncultured Clostridia bacterium
AAATAAGGGTAAAACCAGAAAAGGAGAAAAAGTATGCTGACTGTATTGTTTCGGGCGGTGCTGCTGTATCTGCTGGTGATTTTTGCCCTTCGGCTGATGGGCAAGCGCCAGCTGGGGGAATTACAGCCGACGGAGCTGGTGATTACCATTTTGATCTCCAATATTGCGTCGCTGCCCATTGAGGACCCCTCTATCCCAATGACAATGGGGGCCATCCCCATTTTGGTGCTGGTGGGCTTTGAGCTGTTTGTGTCGAATATTTCCTTAAAATCCAGAAAATTTCGGAAATTTATTTCCGGCAATCCGATTATTGTCATTCAGGACGGCAAAATTGACCAGGCGGCGCTGCACGACCTGCGGTTTTCCATTGACGATCTGATGGAAAGCCTGCGGGAGCAGGGAATCTTTAACGTAGAGGATGTTCACTTTGCCATTGTGGAAACCACCGGGAAGGTCAGTGCGCTGCAAAAGTTTGAGGCTCAGACCGTAACGCCTAAAATGCTGAAGCTGACAGGACAGGAGGACAATCCTCCGGTGGTGGTAATCAGCGATGGAAAAGTGATTCCGGACGCCCTGGAGCATTACAGCATCTCCAGAAGCTGGATCGAACAAACCGTCAAGAACCATCGCCTCACCCCCTCCCAAGTTTTCCTGATGACGGTGGATAAGAACAGGCAGTATTATATTGTGCCGAAAGAGGAGGGGAACCAATGAAACGACTGATTACCATTATTCTCATCTTGATCCTGATCCTGATTTTATCCTGCTGCGCCATTTTATTTGTCAAGCATAGAAGCGAATACTATTCCTCCCAGCTGGAGGAACTCTCCCAGCAGATTGAAACCCAGTTTGAAGCCGGGCTTTCTCCCGACGAGGCCCTTGTCCGGCAGTTTTCCGATCTGTCCCGTCAATGGGAAGCGGACATGAATATTTTCGATCTCTTTATCAAGCACGAACTGATTGACCAGATTGAACGGAACTTGCTTTCCGCCGGAGAGTATTACCGTATCGGGGAGTATAACGAGGCCATACCGGTTATCGCCCAGATACAGCGGGATCTCTATACGCTGTACCAGAATGAGCTTCCTCTGGCCAGAAATCTGTTTTAGCCTAGACTGCCTTCAAACGCCTGAAAAGAAGTTTTACTGGAAAGGTTACCGTTTTTTTAAAAAAAGCGGTAGCCTTATTCCTTTCTTCCTGCTACAATAAAAAAGAACAATGGAGCAAAACAGTTCCGATCAGGAGGAATTTATGATACACTACGGTATTTCCACAGCCTGTTTTTATCCTCTTGAAACAGAGCGGGCAATAGAACGGCTGACTGCCCGGCAGATTCCCGGAATCGAAATCTTTTTAAACTCTGTTTCTGAGCTGGAGCCGGCTTATCTGAAAAATCTGAGGGAAAAATTAGACGACGCGGGATGCAGGGTGTTGTCCCTTCACCCTTTTTCCTCCGGGTTCGAGCCGTTTTTATTTTTTTCGGAATACGAAAGGCGGTATCGCGACTCGGTAGAGCTTTATCAACGTTATTTTGAAGCGGCCTGCCTGCTGGGGGCCAAAATTGTGGTCTTTCACGGAGACCGGAAAGAGGGCAGACTGCCGGAGAAAGATTATTTTGAACGGTACGCCGGTCTGCGGGACGCTGCAAAGAGCCAGGGCGTATTATTGGCCCAGGAAAACATCGGCCCCGGGAGAAGCGGCTCCCTCGGTTTTTTAACACGGATGAGGGATTACCTGAAAGACGTTTCCTTTGTGCTGGACGTGAAGCAGGCGGTCCGGGGCGGGGAAGACCCGATGGAAATCGCCCGGACGCTCAATCAGCAGATCGTCCATCTTCATGTAAGCGACCACACCCCACAGCGGGACTGTCTGCCGGTTGGAACGGGGGAGTTTCCCTTTCAGCGGCTGTTACAGCTCTTTGCCGGCCAAAACAGAGAGATCGGCGCGGTGGTGGAACTGTACCGGGAAAGCTATCAGGAGGAAGGGGAAATTTTTGCCTCCTTTGACCGGCTGACCGCCCAGAATCTCTTCTGAAAAGGGACGGAAAATCTGGAAAAAACTTGCATTTTATAGGAATTGATGGTATGATAAAGGGTACCAAGAGAAAAGGGGGAAGTCCTTATGAAGTGTCCTTTCTGCGGACATAAAGACAGTAAAGTTACTGACTCCAGACCAACCGAGGATGACCTTAAAATACGCCGGCGGAGAGAGTGCATCCAGTGCGGCGCCAGATTTACCACTTATGAGGCGGTGGAGCACGCCCCGCTGATGGTTGTAAAGAAAGATAAATCCAGACAGCCCTTTAACCGGGAAAAGCTCTTAAACGGCTTGATGCGCGCCTGCGAAAAGCGTCCGGTTTCCACCCAGACGCTGGAGCAGGTAGTGGACGATATTGAATACAGTTATGTGAATACCTTAGCCAAGGAGGTCAGCTCCAAAGAATTGGGGGAAGAAGTCCTGCGGCGGCTGAAGGATATTGACGATGTGGCTTATGTGCGCTTTGCTTCTGTTTATCGGGAGTTTGCCGATGTAGAAACCTTTTTGCGCGAGCTTCAGGATTTGATGGAAAAATGAGAAAAAGCTTTGGGAAAACCCAAAGCTTTTTCTTTTCGAGTTTTTTCAGCAAGCGCTATTCCCGTTCCTGCACGGTCACAAAGACCACGTCTCCGGCCTGCTTTTTGATCTTCGCCCGGATTTCCTTGCGGATGCCGAGAATATGGTTTTCCGTCTTCATCCGGACCAGGCTGCCCTGATAGGGGATGCCGTCGAAGGTGGCGTTTACCTTGACCCTGCCTTTGCCGAACTCCTGTTTTACGTCATAGGGGAAATCAATATACGCGCCGTCCAGATGGGGCACCTTCTGGATCACGGCTTCAAACTGATAAACTTTCGGGTTCATAACAATCACTCCTTATGGATGGTTTTATGATTTTTTTCTCCTGGGAGTTACTGTATAAAGGGTGGTTTACGCTACCTACTACATTACATCGGCTGACGGTTCATTTGTGGCAAAAGTGATAACCAGCAGAGGGAAAGGAGTCATATATGCAACGGGGCATGGCGCTA
>CALWNT010000016.1 GCA_944382885.1 uncultured Clostridia bacterium
ATGTGGCGGAGAGTTTTGATAAGGCATTGGGAATAGACGGTGTGATCTTAACCAAATGGGATGGGGACACCCGGAGCGGTGCGGCTTTGTCTGGACTGGCGGTCACCGGAAAACCGGTGAAAGTTGCCGGCTTCGGTGAAAAGATGGAAGATTTGGAACCCTTCCATCCGGAGCGTATGGCTTCGAGAATTCTCGGTATGGGGGATGTGCTGACCCTGATTGAAAAGGCGCAGGTCACCATGGACGAGAAAAAAACCGGGGAAATGATTCAGAAGCTGAAGGAAAACAGCTTTGATATGAACGATCTTCTGGATCAGATGCGCCAGATCCAAAAGATGGGTCCGTTAAAGCAGGTGATGAGCATGCTTCCGGGCGTAGGGGATAAAATCAAAGACGTGGATGTGGATGACCGTCAGCTCGTGAGAATTGAGGCGATGATTACCTCCATGACCAACGAGGAACGAAGCAATCCGAAGATCATCAATCCCAGCCGGAAAAGAAGGATCGCAAGCGGTTCCGGAATGAAGGTGGAGGATGTCAACCGCCTTTTGAAGCAATTTGAAATGATGCAGAAGATGATGAAGCAGTTTAGCGGAGGAAAGGGCAAGAAAAAACGCCGCAGAGGCTTCCCGATGATGCCGCCGGGCATGCCGATGTAAACCGAGAGGTTTTTGACAGTTGTTTTTACATCAAGAACGGGTATTCCGTTTGAGATTGTAAATATATTATTGAAAGATAAAAATATTTTTAGGAGGTGACAGTGAATGGCTGTTAAAATTAGATTACGCCGTATGGGCGCTAAAAAAGCACCGTTCTATCGTGTCGTTGTTGCGGATTCCAGATATCCGAGAGATGGAAGATTCATTGAAGAGATTGGTTACTATGACCCAACCAAAGATCCATCCGTAGTAAAAATTGATACTGAAAAAGCTCAGAAATGGATGGCGAACGGCGCTCAGCCGACCGATACAGTGAAAAAGCTGTTAAAAATTGCCGAAGCTGAGTAATTTCGCGGGGTAAATTCGAAATGAAAGAATTGCTGGAGACAATCGCGAAAGGTCTTGTGGAAAATAAAGACGCCGTAGAAGTACAGGTCGATGAGCCTGACGCAGAGGGCGTAATTGTCTATCATTTACATGTTGCGCCGGATGATATGGGCCGTATTATCGGGAAACAGGGCCGGATCGCAAAAGCAATCAGAGCAGTGATGCGTGCTGGTGCAAGCAGAGTCAATCAGAAAATCGCTGTTGAAATTGATTGATTCAGAGAAATAGGGAAGCGTTTTCGCTTCCCTATTTCGATTTATTTCTGTTTCTTTTGTTTGTGTGAAAAGAGCCTCTGATGAAAAAACGGATTGTTTGTTTTTGGCAGAAAGGGTATGGAAAAGTATTTTTTCTGGGAAAAACAAACGGAAAGGAAGGTTGGTTTTAGATGCAAAAAAAATATCTGGAAATTGGAAAAATCGTTTCTGTTCATGGAATCAAAGGTGAGATTCGGGTACAGCCTTGGTGCGATTCCGGAGAATTTTTGACAGAATTTCAAGAGCTCTACTTCCAAAAAGGAGAGCAGAAGCTTGAGATTGAGTCCGCACGGGTGCAGAAAAATATTGTAATTATGAAGATCAAAGGGGTTGACGACAGGAATGCAGCCCAGCTTCTGCGGAATAAAATTCTCTATATGGATCGGGACGACGTGGAACTCGAGGAGGGCAGTTATTTTATTCAGGATCTGTTGGGCTTGCAGGTGGTGGACTTTGACCGTCCGGAAAAGGTGTACGGGGAGCTTGTGGATGTGACCCAGACCGGGGCAAACGACGTCTATCATATTAAAGGGGAAGACCAAAAGGTGGTACTGATTCCGGCGATTCCCGATGTAATACAGGAAATCGATTTAGCACAGGGCATCATGAAAATCACCCCTCTAAAGGGATTATTTGAAGAAACAGAGGAAGTCAGAGAATGAGAATCGATATTATGACGCTCTTCCCCGAAATGTGTGAAGCCGTTTTGGGAGAAAGCATTATCGGACGAGCGAGAAAAAACGGTCTGGCGGAGGTCTACTGCCACAATATCCGGGATTATACCCAG
Organism: uncultured Clostridia bacterium; assembly: GCA_944382885.1. Taxonomy (GTDB): domain Bacteria; phylum Bacillota; class Clostridia; order Oscillospirales; family Ruminococcaceae; genus Massiliimalia. The sequence continues at coordinate 2,088 of CALWNT010000016.1, forward strand.
GATAAGCACCGCCGGGTGGACGATGCCCCTTACGGCGGGGGAAAAGGAATGGTGATGCAGGCTCAGCCGATCTTTTCGTGCTATCAGGCCATCTTAGAGCAGTCCGGAAGTGAAAAGCCCTATGTGGTGTATATGTCCCCTCAGGGGACAGTGCTCTCCCAGAAGAAATGCGTTTCTATGAGCAAGCTTTCCCACCTGGTGATTCTGTGCGGACACTACGAAGGGGTGGACGAGCGGATTATCGAAAAGATCGTAGACGAGGAGATTTCCATTGGGGATTATGTGCTGACGGGAGGCGAACTTCCGGCGATGGTCTTAGCTGACAGTATTTTGCGTCTGTGCGACGGAGTGCTTTCTGATTCGGAATGTTTTGAAAATGAAAGTCATTATAACGGGCTGTTGGAGTATCCTCAGTATACCCGCCCGGAGGAATGGGATGGAAAAAAAGTACCGGAAGTACTTTTGTCCGGACATCACGCCAATATTGAACAGTGGCGGAAAGAGCAATCGATTGAACGCACCAAATGCAAACGTCCGGATCTGTTTGAGGCTTTTTATGAGGAAAAAGAGAAATAATCCCTTCAAAATAAGCGAAAATTGTCCAAGAAAGAGAAGATAAATGGGGAAAATTTCAAAAATAATTTTAGTGTTGAAAAGAAATAGGGAAACTCACATAAAGTGTTGAAATGTTTATGTGGAAACTCTACAAACGCCGATTCCTTAAAATTCTTCAAACTGGAAATATGTCTGAAAAGAGTTTTGATTTATTGACGGTGAATTCGTTTATGATTATAATATGAATTATCGTAAAACGACGATAAAACCCGGATTAGGGCTTTATGATGGAAGTTATTTTGATATTTTTAAGGAGAGTATGAAATCATGTACGTAAAAGACGTTGAAGTGCAAAATCAGGTAGGCTTACATGCACGCCCGGCTACATTTTTTATTCAGAAAGCAAATGAATACAAATCCTCTATCTGGGTGGAAAAGGAAGAGCGCAGAGTGAACGCAAAAAGTCTGTTGGGTGTATTGTCTTTGGGGATTGTAGGCAATACCGCTATTAAAATTATCGCAGACGGAGCAGATGAACAGGAAGCAGTTGACGGCTTAGTAAGACTGGTTGAGTCCGGATTTGCAGAATAAGAATTTCGTATGATTCACTTAAAAATGAACGGATAAAAGGTGCCGAAAGCTTACCGGTACCGATAAAAGGGACGACGTGTCAAAACGTCGTCCCTTTTTGATATAGAATAAAAAGGAAACAGAAATTTATAGTTCTATTTTAAAATGATTTTCCCTATACCTTCCTTTCGGAGAAAAAAGCTATGCGGGGAGCCGCCCCGCACGCGGCCTACTTTGGTAGTCAACGAAGTTGAGTTGCTCAAAAGTAGGCAAAACGCTTCACTCAAACGCCGTGAGGGCTTGGAGTGGGTCTTAAAAGTTGTCTCCTAACAGAGTACAACGGAAAATATCAGCTTCTACCAAAACAACCGTCAGCCCTAGCTGTAAACTGGATTTTTCCTTCTTCGCATGGTTAGGAGAACACTTGTTAGACCCGCACCAAAGCCTCCGCGGCGTTTGAGTGGCGCCCTTTTTCTCAATTTTGGGCGAGCAAAATTGAGCCGGGGCGTGGGGGTCGGTACCCCCACATAAAAAGATAAATTTCTATTTATCCTTTTATTCTCTTTTCAGAAAAAAGAATAAGCGCTTCTCACCTTATATGTGAAAAGCGCTTTCAGAACAAAAGAATTATTTAATTATATAAGGGTAAACCCAATCTTACACATTAAACCGGAAGTTTACAATATCGCCGTCCTGCATGACGTAATCCTTTCCTTCCAAGCGAACCAGCCCTTTTTCCTTGGCTGCGGCCATAGACCCGTCACAGGCAACCAGATCGTCAAAACTGATGATTTCTGCCCGGATAAATCCCCGCTCAAAATCTGTATGGATTTTTCCTGCCGCCTGAGGCGCCTTGGTTCCCCGGGTAATTGTCCAGGCACGGACTTCGTCGGAACCGGAGGTCAGGAAAGAGATCAGACCCAAAAGGGAATAGCCCTCTTTAATGATGCGGTCCAGACCGGATTCATTGAGATTCAGTTCCGCCAGGAACATCGCTTTGTCATCAGGATCCATATCGGCCATTTCTTCCTCAATTTTTGCGCAGATAGGGAGTACGGCCGCCTGTTCTTCCTGGGCAATTTCCAGCACCTGCTGATAGAAGGGATTCCCTTCAAGACCACCGGTAAAATCCGCTTCGCAGAGATTTGCGGCGTAAATAATAGGTTTATTGGAAAGCAGCGGAACCTGCTTTAAAATTTCCGCTTCTTCTTCCGTAAAAGAGAAGGAACGAGCGGATTTCCCTTCTTCTAAATGAGCCATCAGGCGTTCTAAGAAATCTACCTCACTCAAGAGCTTTTTGTCGGCCTTTGCCGCTTTTACCGTCTTGGAAAGACGGCGTTCCAGGATCTCCAGATCGGAGAAAATCAGTTCCAGATTGATCGTTTCAATATCCCGTTTAGGGCCGATTTCTCCGTCTACGTGGACGATATTGCTGTCCTCGAAGCAGCGGACAACATGGACAATCGCGTCTACTTCCCGGATGTTGGAAAGGAATTTATTTCCCAATCCTTCCCCTTTGGAAGCACCCTTCACAAGGCCTGCGATATCCACGAATTCCAGCACAGCCGGCGTAAACTTTTTGGGATTATATAATTTAGCTAGGTAATCCAGACGTTCATCCGGAACGGAAACAACGCCGACGTTGGGTTCAATGGTGCAGAAGGGGTAATTTGCGGATTCCGCCCCTGCATTTGTCAGCGCGTTAAAGAGTGTGCTTTTCCCAACGTTTGGGAGACCTACCATACCTAATTTCATTGATTCATCACCGTTTCTCTATTACTTTTATGATTGTCCCATTCGCTTTTGCAAACAGCAATCAGATAATCACATTTATTATACATGAAACGTTTCAAAAAGTAAAATCATATCTATCATTTTTGGAATAGAAAGGGAAAATTCTTTTTTGAACATTTCAGGAGAAGGAATAATCTGGGTTATGAAAAGAACAAAAGGCAGGAAATATATGGGAAGAAATGTAAAAAAATTCAGTGCAATTTTTGTGAAAAGTCTTGTGAATCCAGCTTTTTTCCTTTATAATAATAAACATATAGACAGAAAGAATCGCAAATTTGGAACCGAAAAAAATGTCAAATTTCGTTTAGACAGAACAGGAAAAATTTTTAGAAATTATTCATTTTTCACAGCTTCAATACGATATAATGAAATTATCGATCAATGAAATTAGCTGATTTATGATAGAATTACAGAATTTCCGACAGGTTCCGGAAAAGACAAAACAGGAGGTAGAGAGTATGTCATTAGGCAAAATTTTAGTAGTGGATGATGATAAGAATATCTGCGAGCTGCTCCGCCTATATCTGGAAAAAGAAGGATATAGTGTGATTCTGGCTCATGATGGGGAAGAGGCCCTGGCAAAATTCAACGCCCTCACGCCGGATATGGTGCTGCTGGATATTATGCTTCCCAATCTGGATGGCTGGCAGGTTTGCCGGGAGATCCGGAAAAAGTCAAATGTGCCGATTATCATGCTTACGGCAAAGGGAGAAACTTTTGACAAGGTGCTGGGCTTGGAACTGGGCGCTGATGACTATGTTGTGAAGCCTTTCGATACCAAAGAGGTCATTGCGAGAATTAAGGCTGTGCTGAGAAGGATCGGACAGAATGGACAGGCGGAAGAGGTCAAAGAGGTCTCCTACGATAAGCTGGTGGTCAATATGACTCGGTATGAGCTGAAAGTCGACGGAAAAGTGATTGATACCCCTCCGAAAGAACTGGAACTGCTGTTCCATTTGGCTTCCAATCCAAACCGGGTATATACCAGAGATCAGCTTTTGGATGAGGTTTGGGGCTTCGAATATTATGGGGATTCCCGCACGATTGACGTTCATGTCAAGCGTTTGAGAGAAAAACTGGAAGGGGTTTCCGACCAGTGGGCGCTCAAAACGGTTTGGGGTGTCGGCTATAAGTTCGAGGTGAATGAATAAGAGCAAAGTTCAAATCAGACAAAAGTATTTTCGGGTATGCTCTTCCAACAGCGGCGAGAGATATTGCTGTTGGAAGAGAGATTTTCCTGCCGGCGGGAAGGACAGCCGGCTTTTTGTCTTTTTGGGACAGAAGGAAAACGTCCTAGCCTTGCAGGACGGCGCAGCGGGGAATGACTTTTGTCTGGTTTCTTTTCTATCGTTCTTCCCTTAAATGGACAGGGCGATAAAATCACTAGGAGAATATTATGAAAAAGAATATTTTTACAAAATATTTTTCCATTTGCGCCACCCTTGTGTTGGTCAGTATGGCAATTTTGGGCGCTTTTTTGATGTTGTTTTCGTCGCAGTATTTTAAAGCAGAGCGGTATCAGCTTTTAGAGAGCAATGTGGAAAAAGCGACCTCGATTATTGAAAAAAATGCGGTTCAGGAAGACTGCTTTTTAAAAAATAATATAAAGACGGAAAACTTCTTAGAGATTATGTCTGAGGCCATTGGGGCAGATATTTTTGTTGTGGATAAGGATGGCAGGACCCTCTTTTGTACAGAGGGCTCTTCCTGTACTCACAGCGCCTATACCATTCCGCAGGAAATTCGGAACAGGATGGTAGGGGAAGAATATTACCGCGAAATGGGAACCTTGGACGGAATCTATCAGGGACATTACTGCACAGTAGGGCGTGCTTTTTACGGTGAAGACGACCAAATGGCGGGTTATGTAATGGCTTCTACCGAAAACTCAGAACAGATGTCGGCCTTTTTGGGTGAAATCTTTAAAATGTTCTTCCTTTCCGCCTTAGTAGTGCTTCTTTTAGTAGTGGTCATTGTCTACTTCGTCACCCATCAGATGGTAAAGCCGCTTCGGGAAATGTCAGAGGCGGCTCAGGAGTTCGGAAAAGGAGACTTCACCAAGCGGCTGACAGTTTATAATTACGACGAAATCGGCCAGCTGGCTATGGCCTTAAATAACATGGCGCAGTCGTTGTCCACGCTGGAAACCATGCGGCGCAGCTTTATAGCCAACGTGTCCCATGAGCTCAAGACGCCGATGACCACTATCGGAGGATTTATTGACGGAATTTTAGACGGCACCATTCCGCCGAAACAGCAAAAACAGTACCTGAGGATTGTATCCGACGAAGTGAAACGTTTATCCAGATTGGTGCGCTCGATGCTGAACCTGGCTCAGGTAGAAGCCGGGGAAATGCAGCTGAATGTGGAGAAGTTTGACATTGTGGATACCGTCTGCCAGACCCTTTTCAGCTTAGAGCACCAGATCGAGGAAAAGCACTTGGAGGTGCGGGGACTGGATCGGGATAAAATTTATGTAGAGGCGGATCAGGACCTGATTCATCAGGTGGTCTACAACCTCATAGAAAACGCCACCAAATTTGCAAACGACGGCGGCTATCTGGAATTTGAGTTTTTGAAGGACAACGGAAAAATGATGATTGGCGTGAAAAACTCCGGGGAAGGACTCAGCAAAGAGGAAATTCCCAGAGTATTTGACCGGTTTTACAAGACAGACAGATCCAGAGGGCTGGATAAAAACGGCGTGGGGCTGGGACTTTACATCGTAAGGTCGATTGTCAACCTCCATGGCGGAGAGGTCATTGTCAAGAGTGTACAGGGAGAATACTGCGAATTCCTGTTTACACTTCCTACCGCCAAGGGACAAAGTAAATTCAAAAAAGATAAAACGCCCAAAATAGACGATACTAAGAAAGACGAGTCAAACAGTTCTGATACCAACGAAGATAGATAGGAGAATGATTGCATGGATGATTTTAGAAAAGAAAATCCTGCCTGGGGAGAGAATGAAAAGGCAGCGGAAGAAAAACAGGAGCATTCCGCCGTTTTTTTCGCTCAGGACGGGGAGAATTTCTCTCAGGGCGAGCCGCCTTCTGGAACAGAAGAAAATCATTCTGACTTTTATGCTTCTTATTCAGGTGGGACACCACCTCGAGGAAGTAAAAACAATAACGGCCTGAAAATTTTTGCGATCATTGTTTGTGTGGCATTGGTGCTGTTGCTGTTGGTTTTTACCGGATATGTGGTCTATAAAGAGAGAGAGAAAGGAATCCCCTCAGAAATTTCCATGCAGAACGAGGGAGATTCTGAATATTCTACCGTGTTAAACATTCAGTCTACTCCAGAGGGGAGCAGCAGTGAACAATCAGAGGACTCCTCCCAAACGGCAGAGGAAATCACCGAGCTTTCTACCGAGGAAATTGCCCAGAAGGTACAGCCTTCTATTGTGGGGATTATAGTGTATACCAGGGATTCGGCGCAGCAGTACCAGGAGTATGGCAGCGGCAGTGGAATTATCCTTTCAGAGGACGGCTATATCACCACCAACGCCCATGTGGTCTTGCAGGAAAACCGGACAGAAGTGGTGCCGGTAGATAAAATCGATGTTTATCTCAATAACGGAGAGGTCTGCACCGCGTCATTGGTGGGCGCTGATCCAAGAACGGATTTGGCTGTGCTGAAGATCGGGAAAAATAATCTGGTGGCGGCAGAATTCGGCGATTCTACGGCGCTGCAGGTAGGCGAAAAAGCAGTCGCAATCGGCAACCCTACCGGCTTGACTCTGGCGGGCAGCCTGACCCAAGGGATCATCTCGGGGGTCAACCGGAACATCACGGTGGGAACCTCGAACTACACCATGAACTGCATCCAGACCGACGCTGCAATTAACCCGGGGAATTCCGGCGGCGCGTTGGTGAATAAATACGGCCAGGTAGTGGGAATCAATTCCTCCAAGATTGCCCAAACCGATTATGAGGGCATCGGCTTTGCTATTCCAATTCATGAGGCTCAGCCGATTATTGACAATCTCATTGCCAACGGATATGTGGCAGACCGGGTGAGAATTGGCATTACCTTTACATCCATTCCGGAATCGATGGGCGAGCTGATGGGAGTTCCAGCAGGACTGCGGGTCGTCTCAGTAGATGAAACCACCGACGCTTATGAAAAGGGAGTGTCCGCCGGGGATATCATCACCCAAATCGACGGAGTGGCAGTGATAGAGCTGGACGACGTATCAGCGGTGCTGGAAGGCAAGAAGCCGGGGGATACCGCGACGCTGACCATTTATCGCGCGACAGAATCAGAAGATACCTTTGATGTAGAGGTCGTTCTTGCGGAGGATACCACCGGCAGAGTGACTGAATAGAAAAAACGGCTTCGGGAATGCTGTACTCCCGAAGCCGTTTTCCGCGCCTGCGCAGTTCTATCAAAAGCAGAAACTCACTTCTCCAAGAGAAAAAAGCGAGTCTAAAGGCGCTGAGAACGCCACTTTTTTCTCTGTGTCAGGGGGATCCTTTCTGCTGTACTCTATCTTATGCCAAAATCAAAAGAAAGACACTCAGCGATTCCTAAGCAAAGGCACACGCCATACAGGAAAGAGAAAAATTTTTTCTCAAGAAAGGGCGGAAGAAGCAGAGGGATTATTTTTTGGGGGAAAATTTTTTTGTCAAAATGAAAAGGTGGTAGAAGTAACGCCGGAAAGTGCTTTATAGTGGGCGGTACACAGGGATATTGTTGAGATCATCAAGCTGTGCAAGAAGATGAAAGCAGGGATTATCGAGAGAGGAAGATGCCGGACTCCTATTCATTTTTGGTGAGATCCCGCCACTTGGGAGAAGAGTGGAAATTGACCACATCTTTCAAGAGTATGTGAACTCGTCTAAGGGTAGTAAGAAAATACGCAAAAGAAAGCAGCCGCTATCAAGCGGCTGCTTATATGATGAATATAATTCAATTAACGGCTGCGAAATTTCTTTCTGGTAATGAACATCAGAGTTGCTGCGCTTCCGGAAAGAACAAGGAGAACAATCGGAATAGCGGCAGCAGTGTCACCAGTTTTTGGAGGCTCGGTATTGCCGTTGTCCGGTTTTTCAGTGTTAGTAGTGTCTCCAGGTTTTTCCGAGTCAGTGTTATCATTGGGATTTTCTGGATCGGTGGTGTTGTCTGATTTCTTTTCCAGTGCGTTAACCGCGTCATTCAACGCTTTTGTGGCACTATCCATCTCTTCCTGCGTTGCGGTCAGAGGCAGAGCTTTCGCGGCAGCCAACGCATCGGTCACCGCTTTGGCAGTCTTGTCAGTGTATGGGCTCAGATCCAAACCCTCCGCGTCGGCAATCGCCTTGTCCAATCCGGTGCGGTCAGTCAGGAGCTTCCATTCGTTAGTAATAGTGGTATTATTGTCTTCCGTATAATTGCTGTCAGTGCCCATAGAAGTAACCAGATTCAACAGCCATCCGCTGAGTTGTCCGCGGATTTCCTCAGTCAGCAGACCTTCCTCAGCTTCGATTCCTTCTTCGGGATCAGCGGGGGTACCGTTGATCAGCTCATCGAGCAGGGTAAAGATATCGATGGAGTACAGGCTGCCAGCCAATGAGTCGTTAAAATCATCTAGGAACTCTCCCAAGGTATAGTCTGCTCTAGGTACGGAAAACGTATTGTTCTCACTTGTCCAACCTGCACCCAGAGGACCAAAAATCAGAGCAAGAATAGTTTGTGTGTTTCCATGATTATTATAGGGATTCAAAAGCGGAATACGATTTTCTGCGGCAATAAAATGTTTAGCGCCTTCATTATTGTCCCAGCCGGTAATTCCCAGTGCTTCCGTAACCGTCACCTGATCCAGAATCTGTTCCAGCAGGTTAGCCACGTTGACTACCAGTGTGTCGATCACTTGGTCTGCCAAGGCACCGTTTTCGATCATTTGTGTGGTAGTTTTTACCCATGTTGGTTGTTCGCCGCTGTCCTCGCCTCCCAGATGGCTCAGATAAATGTAGTTGACATAATCCAACAGGTTTTTCGGCGCTTCTCCATCCGAAGCAACGGGAATAGCGGTAAGGCTTTCGATCAGTGTATTTACCACTTTATCCAGTTCCGTAGGATCCTGAATTTCCGCATCCAGTTTATCAAGCAGAACATTTAAGGTTTGGAGCAACCCGCCTGTGGGAATCAGTACCTGTAGTTCCAGTGAAGAACCAGTAGTGTCGATTACAATGCCTCCTTGGGTGTAATCATAATAAAGAGCCGGGCTTTCCTCTTTGGAGGGAATAAGCTTGGGAAGTCCCACCGAAATCAACTCATCGAAATTGCTGAACTGCAGTCCATCCCCCATCATGCTGTTTACAAGAGCTACTAGCATCGAACGGATACCGCCCGCATTCAAAATCTGTGTATAGTAATCATGTAAGAAACCGTTGACTGTAGTGGTCAGCATATCGTTAGAGAAACCGTGTTCCCGGCCGTATTCGCTGATGTCCTCAATGGTCTGTTCCTCACCGGTAACCGGGTTGGTGAAGGTGATCGGACCGATGCCGGTGTAGGTTTTAATATCCATGCTTTCCTTGACCGTTCCATTTTCAATGGTACGTGTCAGGGTTACGGAACGCGCTGGAGAAGGATAGGTCACGACTGATCCAGTCTCAATATCATATAGAGTGTTACCTGCCTCAGTGGTCACCGTGGCAATATCGTTGGCGTGCATATGACCAGTAAAGATATAAGACATCCCAGCATCTGCGTATTCCTGAGCTAACCGTTCATAATCGTTGACCAAGTACATAGGCAGAAGATCGGGCTCCATGCTGAAATGGGGAACCATTCCATGATGTTGCAGGCCGATGACTGTATCACCACGCTGCTTGGCAGTCTTGATCTGCTCCAGCACCCAGGCTTCTAGTTCCGGACCGACGTTACCGCTGGTTTCGTGCTCATCTGTGCCAGAGTCGGTATTGTCGGCGCTATAGCGGGCGGAATCAATAGAAATAATGGTAAAGCCGTCTTTCGGACGAGCAACATAGGAAAGACCGCCACCCTGTTTGCCTTCAGCGGGTTCAAATGTTGCAATGACGCTGTCGTCATTGTATACGAGATCTTTATAGATTTTTTTATAATCGTCCGGAGAGGTGCGGCCGGCAGGAACAGCTTCACCATCTGCCGTATTGAAGTTCATGGCATTGGAGTTGTTGAGGTCGTGGTTTCCAGGAGTTATGTATACCTGGGTGCCTGTTTCCTCTTCAAAGTTTTCCAAGATATCGGCTAAGGCTTCATGGCCTTCCTTTTCGCCGTCCTTGGTCAGGTCACCGGAAATGAGCAGCACATCTGGGTCGTCTTTTTTTACGGTGTCCAGCAACGCGTTCAGAAACGCTTCACTCTCCGCAAACATTTTACGATCGCTGTTGAGATGCTCGGTAAAGTCTGTTGTGTCTTTAATCAAGGTGGGCGAGAGATAATGTGTATCAGACAGGGAAGCAATTTTCAGGCTTTCCTCTTGCTTGACCGATATACTCGCCGCACTGGCAGATACGGCTTGTCCAATCAATAGAGTTGCAGCCATGAGTACAGCTGTTCCCTTTTGAATCCATTTCTTCACAAAAGTTCCTCCTTTAAATTTATTACGAATAAAATTATATGACAAGGCTTGTTAAGTGAGATATCTAATATCTGTTATACTTTGGTAAAGTCCTAGTAAAAATAGTCTGGGCTGTTTTGATCTATCCTTGAGAAAGATACAGAAGATAGACGAAATTACCTTTGTCACCGGAAGTCATCCACGTGGGGTAATTCCCAATCGCTTTGAGTTTTTATAGACAGACGATTTTCCGAAACGATAACGCTTTATTTAATCATTTGATGACTTAGAATTTCCCATCTTCTTTCTTAGTATGGACAGCAGCATTACAAGGATTCCAACCAAGAGAATACCGATCGAAAGTCCCATCAGGATGCCGGTTGTGAAATCTTGAAAGGAATTTCCTCCCGCGGCTCTCGATACCACACCTAAAATAATGCCAAGCACTATCAGCAGGATGCCAGTAAAACGCTTGTTATCACTTTTGAACTTTTGAAATAACTGTAAGATTTTTTCTTTAAAAGACTGATTTGGATTCATTCCTGTTCCCTCGATTCTATCTGTGTTTCCTTATAGATTAAAATATTACAACCTCCGTAAAAATTACTATCATAGTTCCGTTATCACTATGTAAAAAATACACGAGATCAGGAGTTTTGCGTTGATTTGACAGAGCCTTCCCTATGTGGTTTAGAAGGCCTTTTCAAAGGCCGGGTTACTATCGAAATGGAGAGTGTTGTCTCAGGCGCTGTCTACCATTATGGAGTGGCTGGTAGAAGATACAGATGAGATTTAAAGGTTTGCACAAAGGGCAGATCTTTTTAAATAAGTTTGCCGGGCGTTTCACTCTGGCACCCTTTTTGTTGTCAGGGTTCTGCCCCCGACACGACGGGTTCCTTTTGTTCGTACAAAAGGAACCAAAATACGCCGCTCAGATGCCGCGGCGGCTCTGGCGCGGGTCTCAAAAGTTGACTTTTATCCAAGTGCTGTGGAAAATATTTGTTTCTACGCAAACCACTGTCAGCCCTAGCTGTATACTGAATTTTTCCTTCTAATATCGATAGAAGAACACTTCATATCTCAAGCCTTGTTGTGATTATAAACTATAGGAATAGGAGTATTTCATTTGATAAACTGATTTACAAAGCAAATTTTGTTCTGTAAAATAAAACGATAAAAAAAGAACTGCCCCAAGGTAGCTACTCATAAAACAGTATCAACAACCTACTGAAACGGGGTAGCTGCCATACGGATTGCAACGAAAAGCGGGTAAGAAGTCAAAAACTTCTTACCCGCTTTAACTATGCTGCATGGAACGATAGAACAGCATTTTTGCACTTCCGAGGGATATGATATTATTCGCTCTTATTTCTGCCCTTTGCAAACCGCATAAATACAGGCTTTTTACCCGTCTAAATATCCATAATAAAAAAAAAAACAAATACCATGTTTGATGGCGCAAGCGTTTTATCCGTTTGCACCTCTTGATTACCCAACAGCAAAGATGGGAAAAGCCGTCAAGGACGCGAAGCTTATCCTTGACGGCTTTTTCTGGCTTTGCTACTTATCATCTGTCAAAGCGGAACTTGGGTAGGGTTTCCATTAGGCATGCTTTGAGGTGATCTTGAATATCATCATTGATACTCCCTTGAAAGTAGGACAGATATTTGATGTAGCCGGTGTAGTGCTGGATAACTGTGCTTACCGCTTCCGGCTCCCCTGCGGCTGCCTTTACAATCGTTTCATAGGGCAGCAAATTGTAATTCCTATTCTTCATTTTCTAACACATCCATTTCTTTTCGCAGTAAGCGCAAGGCCATCTTTCGTCTGCGGAAGGCTGCGCTTCGACTAAAGCTGGAACGGTATATGTGCTTGGTACGACAGCTTAAGGAAAAAACGAAAGAACGGAAAAATCTGCTTGCCGAGAAAAAGGAAACGCCATTTTATCAGATACCAAAGCTGCGTGACCTTACCCGG
>CALWNT010000017.1 GCA_944382885.1 uncultured Clostridia bacterium
CCGAAAGAATCTTTTCTGTTGCTTCAAGCAGGGAAGCGGAAACTATTCCGAAAAAATTTTCTATTCTTGTCAAAAAAAGATTTGGTGGTATAATATTACATGTTATATTTTCTGTTTAAGCAATGCTGTCGATTCAGGATATGCTTTTGACAGAGAGAAAAGCCGGGATATTTTTGCGGCTAGAAAAACAGTGATCCGAAATCTTTCTGCCGGGTAGAAAATAAAGGTCGAATCACATAAAGAAAAGGGTAGATGATGTTATGCAGACGTCTGTGCTTCAGGGCGAAAAAAGCGCGCCGCTGTTCAGCCGGAATGACTTAGTAAAACTAATTATCCCATTGGTCATCGAACAATTTTTAATGATGAGCGTAGGAATGGCCGATACTGTGATGGTTACTTCTACAGGAGAAGCGGCGGTATCGGGGGTTTCCTTGGTGGATAATATCAATTTGCTGTTGATTCAGATATTCGCGGCTTTGGCCACAGGAGGTGCAGTAATTGTATCTCAGTATTTGGGCAGGCAGGAGGTACATAACGCGCGAAAGGCGGCAAAGCAGCTGTTGTATACTGTATTTGTGTTGTCCTCGGTTCTGATGATCTTTGCCCTGATTTTTCGGGAACATATTCTTTCTCTCATCTTCGGAAATATTGAACCTGACGTCATGGATTCTGCATTGCTGTACTTTTTATCTACTGCCTTGTCCTATCCCTTTATCGCGGTATATAATGCGGGCGCAGCGTTATTCCGCTCTTTGGGAAACAGCAAGATCTCCATGTTTAACTCTCTAATTATGAATATTGTGAATATTACTGTAAATGCGATTTTGATTTACGGCTTTGATATGGGGGCGTTGGGAGCTGGTATCGGAACATTGTCCTCCCGTATGGTGGCAGCGGTTGTCATTCTTATTCTGCTTCAGCGGCCTGATAACCCTCTTCAGGTAGAAAAGCTGTTTCGTCCGGAATTTCACGGCAGTATGGTAAGACGAATCCTTACGGTGGGGATTCCGAACGGATTGGAAAATGGCATGTTCCAGGTAGGAAAGATTTTGGTACTCAGTCTGGTTACCTCTTTTGGAACCAATGCGGTGGCGGCAAATGCGATTTCCGGAAGTGTAGCCAGCGTGTTAAATGTTCCAGGACAGGCGATTGGTCTTGCTATGATTACGGTAGTTGGCCGCTGCATGGGCGGACGTGAGGTAGAACAGGCACAAAAGTATACTAAAAAATTGATGGCGCTGACCTATCTCTGTATGGGCGTAATGTGCGTTTTGCTTTTAATTTTAGCAAAACCTTTGGTGTCTCTGTTTAATTTGAGCGAGGGATCTGCCAGAATGGCGGAAGAGGTGCTGCGCTGGTGTGCAGTGTTCACCATGTTTTTCTGGCCCCTGTCTTTTACCCTGCCAAACGCCTTGAGGGCATCGGGCGATGTAGTATATCCGATGGTGATTTCGTTGGCTTCAATGTTTATCTGCCGAATTGGTTTTAGTTATCTGTTGGCAAGCCCCTGGGGACTTCACATGCAGCTTTTGGGTGTGTGGATCGCCATGTTTTTGGACTGGATTGTAAGGGATATCGCCTTTGTAATTCGATATCTGAGGGGAAAATGGAAGACAATCAATGTCATTTAATCCTTATGAGATTGCTTCTGTCATCCAAATGAGGGGATAGCTTTCAGAATACTTTTTGTTTACCATCTTTCGAACGAATACACCAAAAATCTCCCGCCTTTAGCGAGATATCGTTAAGGGAGAATGTATGTAGTATGTCCCCGGAAGGCATTATGTCTTCCGGGGACTGCTTTTTAAGCAGTCTTTGCCGTAGGGCGTGCGAGGACTTCGATGGCGGGCATACCGTTTTGCTCCGGTAGCTGAAACGCATAGTGGATAATGATAGGATTTCCGCAGGTACGGAAATACTTCTCCGGCTTCTCGTAGACCTCAATCCTGCGGATAAATACCCGCAGCAGTTCAGGCGTCAGCTTTGGCATCTCGATATAAGATTTTGCCTTATCCATAAATTCCCGTATGCATTTTTCCTGCATATCCATTTGGCCGATGTGCTCGGTGATGGATTGTAATTCCTGCCGTAGCTCTGCCTGCTCCTGCTCGTATCCGCTGGCCATCACATCGTACCGTTCGGGCGTGATTCTTCCCGTTACCCGATCCTCATACAGACAGCGGATGATGTTGTCTAACTCTTTGATCCGCTTTTCAATCTGTGCTTTTTCACGCTCGGCAGTTTTGTAAAACTTCTTTGCTTCCGCTTCACCGTTCTGTGTTGCCATAGCATAAAATTCTTCCGGCTGTTCTCGGGCATACGCTGTTACCGTCTTCAGATTGTGCAGCACGATTTGGTCAAGGATATTTTCCCGGATATAGTGCGCAGTGCAGTCGGTTGTTCTCCTTTGGAAACCTCCGCATTGAAAATTGTTGTTTTCCGGCTTTATGGTTTTCCCTCTGTGCAGATACAACCGGCTGCCGCACTCACCGCAGAAAAGATAGCCTGCATACTTGTCCATTTCTCCCTGCTTGTCTGGGCGTTTCCGTCCCGAGAAGTGCCGTTGTACCATCTCGAAGGTCTTGCGGTCAATGATTGCTTCGTGCGTGTCCTTGAATATGAGAATATTTTCGGGATCGTTCTTCAGCCGTTTTTTCAGCTTGTTCGATTTGGAATAGGTCTTGAAGTTTACGGTGTCACCGGCATATTCCTGATTCGCTAACATCTTGCGCACCGTTGTCTGTGCCCAGTGATACGGTCTTGTAAGATAGGGATTGCCGGATTTGCTGCCTGTTGTCTTGAAAGCATATACGCTTGGGGACAAAATCTGCTCTTTTGAAAGCCTGTCGCAGATTTTCACGATGCCGAAGCCGTTTGCGTACATCTCAAAGATGCGTCTGACAACCGGCGCGGTTTCCGGATTTGGAATAAACTGTTTTGGATTATCTGGATCTTTCATATACCCATACGGAATAGTTGTCCCGACCCGTTCTCCGCGTTCACCCTTCGCTCTCTGTACCGCTCTGATCTTTCGGCTGGTATCTCTGGCATAAAAATCGTTGAAGTAAGGGAAGAACACTTCGCTCTTTAAAGAATTGACAACCGGCGTATCGCTCGAAACAAATATCCATTCGTTTGTTTCCTCATCTCTGCGGATATTTAAAATCTGTTCCTCCACATCCCGCCCTTTGATATACAGCTTGGCGTCCTTGTCCACGACATTTTCCCGCTTGAGAACATAGCTGCCGTCCGCCGCACCCAGCAGTCCGGTCGAGCCTGTCACCATATTGTGCGGATCGCTGTCAAACTGTTTCCGCAGATGCTGTACCACCACAATGGCAATGCGGTATTTATCCGCAAGAGCTTTTAACAATCCAATGTCTTTGTAATCGTTAGCATACAGATTGGACTCTCCGCTGTTTTCACGAACCTTTTGCAGCGTGTCTATGATGACGAGATTGGTATCGGGATGCTCGGTGATAAATTCCTCGATCTGCTCACACAGTCCGTCCGATAAAGATTTGGACAGTGTTGCAAAGTGGAGATTTTTCGGCGCGTCCTCCGTCAGATCCATCAGCCGCTGCTGGATACGGTTGAGGCTGTCCTCTAAGCACAGCGACAGCACCGTTCCTTTTTCTGTCTGCAAATTCCAGAACGGCTTGCCCTGCGCTACCCGCAGAGAGAGCAGAAGCAGCAGCCACGATTTCCCGGTCTTAGCGGCTCCGGCCAAGATGTGCAGTCCCTGCGGAAGTAAATTTCCCACCACAAACCGAATCTGCGGCAAGTGCATATCCAGCAGGGTTTGTCCGTCCACGGTTTTGATTTTTTCTTTTTTCATGCTGTTTTCCTTTCGCGTCTTGAGTTTGTTTGATTTCCATATCGCACAATCATATATGCGCACCAACCCCTTTGCCGCTTTTTGCGGGCAAAACAAAAAGGCCCGCACATCCTCAAGGACACAGAAACACAAACAGAGCAAACGCTTTGTTCACTCCTAATTTTGTTCTGAGCCTATGTATGTACGAGTCTTGAAACTCTGAATCAAATATACTTTTTTAGTTATAGCACTTGATATTCAGTTGTCTATGTTCATTCAGAGCTTATCTGAATTATTTTCAGTATATCATAAAGAACAAATGTTTGTCAAGACTTCTGTATATTTATTTGAGAGCCGGGCAATACTATTTAGTTTGCCACGGAAAAAGCTGACCGGATACGAATATCGGTCAGCTTTTTTCTGCTGTTTTACTGTTCGCTGCTGTGCCTGAATTTTTTGCCCTTGTTGATGAGCCTTCCGCTTTCGCCGGGGGAAAGGATCATTTCTTGTCCGAAACAAGATATGCTTATGGTGCGATCCGAGTCGTTGATAAATTCCAGGCTGTCCACATCTGTATCGTACAGGCGAAGGGAGAAAGGATAAACGAAAAATCGGATTTGACACTCCTCTCCGAACAGGACGGAGTCTGTAAACATACCGGGATGGATGAATCGGGGCAGAGGCTCGCTCTCCGTCCCGTCTTCGTAAACATATGTGACCTTTTGAACCAGCGCATCCTTTTTGTAGAGATATATTCTTGCGCCGATTTTCTTTAAATGACTTTGCATAATTCCTAACCTCTTTCTGCCGTTTGGCAACACAAACAGATATCACAAAACAGCGAAAAAGTCCAGATGAATTTGAAAAAATGTGTTCTGGTATTCGTCTTTTACAAATTCCCTTTTTCAATGAAATTTTGACTTGCAAAAAGTACTACGTTGTTTCAAAGAGGACAGCGTTACTTGTTGCAAAACGATTAAAAGCAAGTATAATTAAATTACAGGAAAAATTGTAAATTGTTTGGTCATATAGCGAGGCGCACAGGCAGGTTTCATATGGAATGCCTTACTGTGCAGAAAGCCGCAAAAGAAAAAATCGAAAAATTTTGACCGGCCGGTGTAAAAATGCCGCATGATACATTTGACAGCAAGGCATAACAAAGTCTGTAAATGAACAGCTATAAAAGAGAAAACAGTTCCGATAAAAGAAAGACGAGCCTTACAATTTTGTAAGGCTTCCCTGATCGTC
>CALWNT010000018.1 GCA_944382885.1 uncultured Clostridia bacterium
CCGGCGGTTGAGGAATGCCCTTTTGGTTTCTTTTGGGCAAGCAAAAGAAACTCGGGGTTTGGGGGCCGACTGCCCCCATAAGCCAGATGCAGAACCAGTCTGGTTCTGTAACTTAAATTTCTGTTTAAGTTACTAAATTTATCAAAAGAAAGGAACGGGATGATTCAAATGACTCAAATCAAGCCGGAAGACATCAAACGGGTAAAGGGGATGGGATTCCTTCACAATAAAGGAACCGACCGCTTTAACGCCCGTATTATCACCCGAAACGGCAAGATCACAGCCGCTCAGACTGCCTGTATTGCCAAGGCGGCCGAAGAATTCGGCAACGGGGAGGTCACCTTTACCTCCCGGATGACAGTGGAATTGGCCGGCGTTCCTTACGACAAGATTACTCCTCTTCAGGAATTTCTCGCTCAGGAAGGCTTAGAAACCGGCGGCACCGGAGCTAAAGTGCGTCCGGTAGTATCCTGTAAGGGAACAACTTGTCAGTATGGACGATTAGACAGTTTCGCCCTTTCAGAAAAAATCCATTACCGCTTTTTCAAAGGATATCAGGACGTCAAGCTGCCCCATAAATTTAAAATCGCAGTAGGCGGATGTCCCAATAACTGTGTCAAACCGGATCTAAACGATGTGGGGATTGTAGGACAGCTGATCCCGGTTTTCGATCCTGAACGATGTCGGGGATGTAAAAAATGCGCTGTCGTGGATGCCTGTCCGATCAATGTGTGCGAAGTAAAAGACGGTGTCCTGCACCGAGATTGGGAAAAATGTAACAACTGCGGACGCTGTGTGGACAAGTGTTATTTCGGTGCGAACAACAAGGGGATTCCCGGGTACCGTATCTATATCGGCGGACGCTGGGGAAAACAGTTTGCCAGAGGAACTTCCCTCGATAAAATCTTCACCAGCGAAGAAGAGGCGCTGAATGTTGTGGAGAAAGCACTCCTTTTGTTTAAAGATCAGGGCTTGCCGGGAGAACGGTTTGCTACCACCATTGAACGGCTGGGCTTCGAAAACGTACAGCAGCAGCTTTTCAGCGATGATCTCTTAGCAAGGAAAGAGGAAATCCTAAATAAGGAATAAGACAATCCCTTTTAGTGTAAAAAGGCGCAGACACAATGGAGGTCTGCGCCTTTTCTATATTATTGGAGGAAAAATCAACTTTTTTCTATAATTCATTCAGCTGATCATACTGTTTTACAAGCTGAGGATAAATCTCCCGATAAAGCTGATAATACTTTTCATACGCCTTCCGGTGTTCTTCCGTTGGCTCGGTGATTTGATCGGATTTCACAATCTCACGGCAGGCGGAGACTACATCCGGATAAATTCCAGCCCCTACTCCTGCCAAAATTGCTACGCCTAAAGCTGGTCCTTCCTTGGAAGCCAGCGTTTTCACCGGAATACCATAAACATCCGCCAGCATTTCCCGCCACAGGGGGGAAGATCCGCCGCCCCCGCAGGCCAGCATTTCATCAAATTTCGCACCCATTTCTTTGATGACCTCCATACAATCCCGCTGAGAGAAAGTGACTCCCTCCATAACTGCGCGGATGCAATCGGCTTTGGTATGGATTGCGGAAAGCCCGAAAAAGACACCTCTGGCGTTGGGGTTCAGATGCGGGGTGCGCTCGCCCATCAGATAGGGCAAATAAAGCAGTTTATTCGAGCCGATAGGAACCCGTTTTGCTTCCTGATCCATCAGGTAATAGGGATCCACTCCCATCAGCTGAGCCGTTTCTTTTTCCGACGTACAGAACTGATCCCGAAACCATTTTAGCGACAGGCCCGCCGCCTGAGTTACCCCCATGACATGCCACTGTCCGGGCACCGCACAGCAGAAGGTATGTACTCTTCCCTTGGGGTCGATGGACAGGGAGGAGGTATGGGTGTATACCACTCCGCTGGTTCCGATCGTAGTAAAGGCTTTGCCGTCCTCTACCACGCCGGTGCCCACTGCCGCTGCGGCATTGTCTCCGGCGCCTCCTACTACAATCGTTCCCTCTTTTAGTCCGGTAAGTTCCGCCGCCTGTTTGGTCACCGTTCCGGTCACTTCGGGAGATTCATAGACTTTTCCCAGCAAATCAGGAGAAATCTCCAGTTTCTGAAGTACCTCTTCTGACCAGCACCGATGAGGCACATCCAATAGCTGCATACCGGAAGCGTCAGACACCTCTGTGGCAAATTCCCCGGTCAGACGAAAACGGATATAGTCCTTCGGCAACAGAATGTGGGCACATTTGTCATAATTTTCCGGTTCATGCTTTCTCACCCACAAGATTTTTCCTGCGGTAAACCCAGCGAGGGCAGGGTTCGCCGTCAGCTCAATCAGTCGTTGAGCGCCGATCAACCCGGTAATTTCTTCACATTCTTTCCCGGTGCGGCTGTCACACCACAAAATCGCAGGACGAATCACTTCCCCTTTTTTGTCCAGCATCACCAAGCCGTGCATCTGTCCGGACAAGCCGATTCCCTTGATATCCCCATTGGAAACACCGGAACGGCAAATCACGGTTTGGATGGTTTTCACTACTGCCTGCCACCAGTCCTCAGGATTCTGCTCCGCATAGCCGTTTTGCGGCTGATAAAGGGGATATTCCTCCGTACAGGAGGCCACGACTGTTCCATCGGGAGTGAAAAGCACTGTTTTGGTACCGGATGTTCCGATATCGACTCCCAGTAAATAGGACATAACTGTCCCTCCCATCTTTCTATCTTGTTAGGCGGAGACTCTGTCCCTGAATGGGCAGAGTCTCCACTTTTTCGTGTTATCTGTCTACTGTCAGAATAGCGCTCAGCGGTTTTTGACCGGTCAATGCCTGGCTTCTCTGATCCGGCTGAGAAAGACCGACCCACAGGGTAAATTTACTGCTGTCAAGACGTCGGTTTCCTTCTTCATCCACCGCTTCTAAGGAAGACGGCGATACCGTCAGCGTCACTGTTTTGCTTTCAGCAGGCGCCAGCGCGACCCGTTGGAAAGCAGCTAAGCTGTGATTGGTTACCGCATAAGAGGATTCCAGATCCTTTACATAGACCTGTGCGACCTCCTCTACCGGACAGTCTCCCACATTTTTCAAAGTCACGGTTACGGGGATCTCTTCTCCCCGTTTTATCTGCTTCGGCGCTTTCATGTCGGAAACAACCACCTTCGAATAGGTCAAGCCATATCCGAAAGGATAAAGAGGTTCTCCGGTAAAATAGCGGTAGGTGCGGTTTTTCATCGCGTAATCGGTAAATTCCGGCAGATCCTTCGTATCCTTATAGAAGGTTACCGGCAGCTTTCCGCTGGGAGATACTGTTCCAAACAGCAGATCGGCCACAGCGGTACCGCCCTGACTACCCGGATACCACGCCTGTAAAATCGCGTCGCAGTGCTCGTCTGCCCAAGTCACCGCCATCGCGCTTCCGGTACCCAGCACCAGGATGGTGGGTTTGCCGACTTTTGTAACAATCTCCAACAATTCCTGCTGTAAGCCCGGCAGGTTCAAATCCTTTTTGTCCCCTGCGGCATATGGATTATGAGGATCGCCCTCTTCTCCTTCGATGGTGCTGTCCAAACCGAGGCAGAGCACCACTGCATCAGAACGTTCTGCCATCGAAACTGCTTCGGCAAAGAAATCCCGGGTCTGATCCTCTACCATATCAAGATAGAGGTGACAACCTTTGGTATAGTATACTCTGGTATCCTCATTCACCGCATTCTGGATTCCTTCCAAAATGGTCACATAGCGGGATGCCTTTCCGCTATAATTCCCTTCCAGCATGACCTGATTGTCTGCATTGGGACCAATCACGGCGATGGTCTTGATTTTGTCTTTATTCAGAGGCAGCACGCCGTTATTTTTCAACAACACCATCGATTTGCGTGCGGCGTCCAGAGACTTCAGATTATGCTCTTTACAGTCGTTGACCTCATAAGGAATCTTGTCATATTCGCAATCTGAATCGAACATGCCCAATTTCATTCTGGTTGTCATCAGACGCACTGCGGCAGTGGTGATCTGTTCTTCTGTAATTAAACCGTCATCCAGCGCCTGCATCAGGTGATGGTACATCTCCCCGCAGTTAACGTCACAGCCATGCTGTAAAGCCAGCGCCGCAGACTCCGGAGCTGTTTTGGTTACCATATGGTGGGTGTGGAAATCCTGAATCGCGCCGCAGTCGGAAACAAAATGGCCTTTAAAATGCCATTTTCCCCTGAGGATGTCCTCGATGAGCAGCTTGCTTCCGCAGCAGGGTTCTCCCAAAGTGCGGTTATAAGCTCCCATCACACTCTCTACATTTCCTTCTTTCACACAGGCTTCAAAAGCTGGCAGATAGGTTTCATACAGATCTTTTTTGCTCACCTCGGCATTAAATTCATGCCGAAGATTTTCCGGGCCGCTGTGAACGGCAAAATGCTTCGCACAGGCCGCCGCTTTCAGATATTTTCCATCTCCTTGGAGCCCTTTGATAAAGGCAACGCCTAGACGGGAAGTGAGATACGGATCTTCCCCATAGGTTTCATGGCCCCGTCCCCAGCGAGGATCACGGAAAATGTTGACGTTGGGAGACCAAAAGGTCAGTCCTTTATAAATTTTCCGGTCGTTTTTACGGATATTTTCGTTATATTTCGCCCTTGCTTCCGTGGCAATAATTTCCGCTACCTCTTTTAAGTATTGATCGTCAAAGATTGCCGCCAAACCAATGGCCTGAGGAAATACCGTCGCCACACCCGCTCTGGCAACTCCATGAAGGGCTTCGTTCCACCAGTTATATTCCGGCACGCCCAGCCGCGGGATTGCGGGAGCACGAAATCTCAGCTGAGAGGCTTTTTCCTCCACAGTCATCCGGCTCACCAGATCCTCCGCCCGTTCCTGAGGGGAGTAAGACGGGTCCAAGTATTTTTCCATATTCAGTTCCTCCTTTATTTCTAAGACTGTGCCCGAGCACAATTGTGATATAAAAAGAAATCTTCCCTCTCAATCTTGTTCAGGAAAACTCATTTTTGGACATCATATCTGCTTTTATTATAGCGTTTTTTTCTGATTTGCATAGCCGTTTTTCTGATTTTCTGCAAATCATCAGAAAACAGAAAATAATATTTGGGTATTTTCACTAATCGTTTTTGACCTTAGTTTCTCAGGCTTCCATACCCCGACAAAACAACTAACGAAACCCGTCTTATGTAGTAACAAATACTTACAAAGCAGACCACCCTATTATTTTCTGTTTTAGGCGCAAAAACAGAAAGACAGGTAGGACGAAACCATACCTGTCTTTCCTTTTCTAACCTTATTTATGTTCTTCTTGAATCCGTCTAGCTGTTCCCGTCTGAGCAAACATCACCGGGCGATAAGACATTTTCGCCTTTCTCAGACCTTCTGAACCGGTATCCTCCTCACGGTTAACATACTGATAGCCTCCCGCCACATGCGCCAAAAATTGCTGATTGATCATCGGATATGCCCCGTCTACCTCCGCAAATGCCTTTTCGATATGAACGACATAAGTATCTTTCCGAAGGGGTTCCCCGATCGTAAAGGCGACAACTCTGCCTTTGGCTCTCAGAAGTCCGCCCTGCAAATTAAGCGTTTCCAAAAGCTCCAAAAACTGTCTCGCAACGCCGACTTCAATCGCTTTATTTCGGTCGGAATCCGCTTCGTTCTGCTCCGCCCATTGATCCAA
The DNA here is from genome assembly GCA_944382885.1 of uncultured Clostridia bacterium. Lineage (GTDB taxonomy): Bacteria > Bacillota > Clostridia > Oscillospirales > Ruminococcaceae > Massiliimalia. Next base: position 5,674 of record CALWNT010000018.1, read on the forward strand.
CATCGCAAAACATTCCCCTTTGTTTTCCGCCGTAATCGGCTCATAACTCCAGTCGTCCCCAAAGATACTTTTAAATTTATTGATATGATTCCGCTTCCCATGATATTTTTTCCCGGTCAGCTCAATCAGTTTTTTCGTCTCATAGATATAATCTGCATCATCCCGGCTGTATTCCACTGTAAACTGACCAGGATAGTGGGCGTCCAGATAAGCCCAATCCCCTTCCGACACAATCAGCCGTACAGGAATCCCCTCCTCCTCGCAGTAGTGGAAAATCCACCGCAGCGCTGGTTCTGGGTCATCCGCTCCGATTGGAAAGGTAAACTCCTTCCGCTCGGAAGATACGACCAGACTGTCTTCTATAATCGCAAATTTCATCTGATAGGCTTCCGACCAAAGCAGCATATTAGCAAATGAAAACCGACAGCTCCTGTCTATCACCTTTTTTAAATAAGGCTCTATCTGAGGTCTGTCCTCTAACGTCGGTTGCTTAAATGTGATCATTCTTTCCCGCCTTTTCTCTATTTTTGCCGGAACATCCGGCCCTTTTCTATTTTGTTAAATCCCGTATTACCGCTCCGGCAATCATTAAACCGGCTACAGAGGGGACGAAAGAAACACTTCCCGGAGCCGGGCGAGAACCTTTCTGTTCCCCTTCCAAACCATCCCGGTAAAGCTCCCTCGGTTCTTCTTTGGAAAAAAGCACCTTTACTCCGGAAATTCCTCTTTTTTTCAATTCCCGACGCATCACCCTGGCCAACGGACAGACAGATGTCTTTTCAATATCTGTAATTTCGAACAGAAAAGGATCCAGCTTATTTCCGGTCCCCATACTGCAAATGATCGGAACTCCCGCCGCTTTCGCCCGTTCAATCAGCAGAAGCTTGGAAGAAACGGTATCAATCGCGTCTACAATATAATCATAACCGGAAAAATCAAATTCATCCGCATTTTCTTCGGTAAAAAATACAGGATATTCCGTTACCGAAACAGCAGGGTTGATGTCCAACAGCCGCTCTTTCATGACTTGGGTTTTCTTTCTGCCAATGGTAGAATGAAGGGCGATCAGCTGCCGGTTCAAGTTGGTCAGGGATATGGTATCGTGATCGAACAGCGCGAGTTTCCCAATTCCTGCCCGTCCCAAAGCCTCTGCCACATAAGAACCCACTCCTCCGATTCCGAATACCGCAACAGAGGAGCTTAAAAGCTTCTCTACGCCCTCTTTTCCCAAAATGAGCTGTTCTCTGGCAAACTGTTCTATCTGCATGACCTACTCCCGTCTTTCCCTTCCGGATTTTACCAAAATAGATGGTTCTTTATATATTATACTATCCTTGTCAAGTATTCAAAGTTGCATTGATAAAAAAATTGGAATTGAGTTTTTCAGGCCAAAATTGAATTTTTCGGTCTGATCTGTTAAAATACAGATAACTTCAGTTACAACCTATCATGAAAGGATGTTGTTTATGTCTAGTATGCTTCCTCCTCTCAGTTCCAGCCCGGTGATCCGCCGCTGTCAGGATGGCGCACCCATTCTTTCCGCCAAAGAGATCCCCTATGCCGCCAATCTGATTTTTAATGCCGGAGTGACAAAATACCAGGGGAAATATGTCATGACTTTCCGCAACGATTATGGCTACACCCAGGAAAAGGGATTTGCGGGCACCTCTATCGGACTCGCCTTCAGTGATGACGGAATCCATTGGAGGGTAGAAAAGTCTCCCTGCTTTATATTGCAGGATGAGGAAATCCGCCGGGCCTATGATCCACGCCTGACTGTGATAGACGGTGTTTGCTATATGTGCTTTGCCGTAGATACCGAACATGGGATTCAGGGCGGAATCGCCTCTACCGACGACTTTGCTCACTTTCAGATTCACAGCATCAGCGCCCCGGATAACCGCAATATGGTACTGTTCCCGGAAAAGATAAACGGGCATTTTATCCGGCTGGAACGCCCTATGCCGGTCTATTCCCGCGGAAAAGACCGGTTCGACACCTGGCTTTCCCGCTCTCCTGATTTGAAATTTTGGGGAGAACACGCCCTGATTTTGGGGGTTGAGGATGTCCCCTTTGCCAATGATAAAGTGGGTCCCGCGGCGCCTCCGATCAAAACCGAAAAAGGTTGGCTCACGCTGTTCCACGCAGTCGATATCGACCAGAACAGAGGCAAAAACGGCTGGGAAGAAAAGTGGACAAAACGATACTCTGCCGGTGTCATGCTTTTAGATTTGGAAAATCCGTCTAAGGTGCTGAGTATTTCTCAAAAACCGTTAATCGCCCCGGAAACCAAATGGGAAACCGACGAAGGCTTCCGTACCAATGTTATTTTCCCTGGTGGGATGATCCTGGAAGAAAGCGGAGAGGTCAAAATTTATTACGGTGCCTCAGATACTGTAGAGTGCCTGGCTACCGCCCAGGTGGACGACCTGATCAAAGCAGCCTTAAACGAAGTGTGATTTTGATTCCTATGCGCATAGCGTCCGCCTTCCTAAAAGAACTGAAAACGATCTAGTAAAGATAAAACCGTCAGGCGTGCCTGACGGTTTTATCTTTACAAACTATTTTAACGTGACTTTCAGGGTTTTAATCTCATAGGGAAGCAGTTCAAAGCTGCATCCATTTTCTGCGATTTCCAGCGTTTCGAGATCATTTTCCATCATATCACATTCCTTGACTGCCGCTACTTCACTGCCAAAGGAAAGGGCGATATCACTTCTGCGGTTATAGCATTCATACAGTCTCACGATGATGTCATGGCTGTCTTCCGCTTTCTTCACAACCTCCACTACAGCGTTGTCGCTGTCGCAGGACACAAAGGAGTATTCCTGCGGCTGATTTCCGCCCTCATTTTCCTTTACTACCGCGGTCATGGGGTTATTGAGATCATAAGCCTGCTGAACTGTTTTTGCTGCTTTCCAGTCTCCGCTGTGAGGATAGAGGGAAATGGTAAAGGTATGGTGCTCCTTGTCCGCCTCCGGATTTGGATAGGTCGCGGATTTCAGTAGAGACATGCCGATCACGCCGTTGTGTACGTCGCAGCCGTATTTACAATCGTTGAGTACACTTAAGCCAAAATTATCCTCAGAAACATCCAGCCATTTATGGACACAGACCTCAAATTTTGCAAAATCCCAGGAAGTGTTCTTATGGGTAGGCCGTTTCACATTTCCGTACTGAATTTCATAGGTCGCTTCATTGACATGAATATCCACTGGGAAGAGCTGGCGTACAAAAATCTGTTTCTGTCTCCAGTCGATTTCATGGCGGATATCCAGTCTCGGCGTATCCCGATAGATGGTCATGTACTGGCTGATGGTAGAATTGAGATACTGGTAATCCACTCTTAAGGTCGCACGCAGGGCACCGGATTCCACTACTTCCGTTTTTACTACCTGATCAATTTCCCAGGATTTTTCCTGATAATAATGGTTGACATCCCAAGCATCATGATTGTGAGGCTTGTCCTCATAGCTCATCAGCACGTTTCCGCACTGACCTTTTTTCAATACTTCCCGGTTAGCAGTTTTGTCAAACAAAGAGGTAAACTGTCCCTTTTTGTTGAGGGTAACGCGGAAGAATCTGTTTTCCAACAAGTGGTCTGTTACCGTTAAGGTGCTTTCTGCTTCTGTTTTTTCTTCTTTTAAGGTGAAGGTCTTATAGCCTTTGGCAGGTACATTTTTCGCCTCAAAAGCGATGACGCCGTCATTGACCCATTGACAGTCAAGCTGTTCAGAACCGTCGTAAACAGTTACTTCTTTCATGCCGGCAGGAACCGTGATTTCCACAATCTGAGTATTTGGGAACCCATTGGGGTTATATACTACAACGCTGTTTTTCGGCGCGTTGACATGAGCGGTCAAGCTCTGCAAAGAAGCACCGATCAGTTCGTTAGTAGCTGCTTTCAGATTTTCATACTCCACTTTAGAGTCGTCGTAAACTTCTTTGATGGAGGAGCCCGGCAGGATATCGTGGAACTGGTTTCTCATAATGACTTCCCAGCCCTCGTTGATTGCTTCCTGCGGATAGATTACCTCGTTCAGAGTGCGGTCTAATACTGCGTATAATTCCGCGTTCTGGCTGGCAAATTCAGATTTCCGGTTATAGCGCTTGTTCCGAGCCATAGAGGTATAGGTACCTCTGTGATATTCCAGATACAGTTCTCCGGTCCAGGTCGGCAGATATTTATTGTCCTTTACCTTACTGTCCAGCACCCGGAAGAAGTTTGCAGAGGTGGACATCGTAGTTTTCGGACAGCCCGGAATGGCCTTTTCCATCCGGCGGTAATTTTCCAGCATTTCCTTGGTCGGTCCGCCGCCGCCGTCACCGTGTCCGAAGGAGAAGAGTGCTTCCTCATTGAGATACTTCTCCTGATACCGCTGCCATCCGCCCATGACCTGAGTAGGACAGAGCATACCGTTATAGGTAGTAAACCACTTTGGCTCCGGTGAACCCTGTTTCGGCACCTCATTATAATTCCGGGTTGGGATGAAGTGGGTCAGCACCTTCGTACCGTCAATCCCTTCCCACAAAAAGGTATCATACGGCATCTGGTTAAATTCGCTCCAGCTGATTTTCGTGGTCATAAAATAAGGCAGTCCACATTTTTTCATAATCTGGGGCAGCGCGGCGGAATAACCGAATACGTCCGGCAGCCAGAGAATGTGGTTATCCTTATTAAATTCCTGCATGAAAAAGCGTTTCCCGTAAAGGAACTGACGCACTAAGGATTCTCCGGAAGCAAGGTTGCAGTCGGCTTCCAGGAACATGCCGCCCTCCGCTTCCCAGCGGCCTTCGTTCACCCGCTGTTTGATTTCCTCATATACTTCCGGTGCGTGCTTCTTCACATATTTATAAAGCTGAGGCTGACTGGACATAAAGATGTATTCCGGATATTCCCGCATCAGTTCCAAAACAGTGGAGAAGCTTCTCACCGCTTTATCCTCTGTCACAGCCAGTGTCCACATCCATGCCACATCGATATGAGTATGACCGACACAGTAAATCTCCTCTTTATAATTACCGCATTTCTTTTCGTAAAATTCTTTGGTGATATACTCCTGTGCTTTGGGAAGCGTGTTGTAGTAAGCGTCACACATTCCCTCTCTTAAGTCCAACAGATTCAAAGACTCATTCAATGCGGTAACGATATCGCAGTAATCCTTGGTGTTGGGGTCCAGCAGAATCGCCACATGGTAGGGAACAGAAATATCGTAGAAATACTTCTCTGTTTCCCGGTCGAGAACTTTGAGCTGAGATTTCAGCATCAAGCTGAAATTCTGATCTCCCGTAAAGGCGGACAGCACGATGCGGTACTGTTCCCCTACTTTCGCCTGTTCGGTCACCAAAACCGTATGATGGTTGGTATCCATCCCCTGGATCAGCTTGCCATTGATATAAACGGTAAACTGCGGGTTGGTCGCGTCCCAGCTGTCCTCACGGCCGGTGATCAGTTCAAATACCACACATTCTCCGTCAAACTCTTCCGGAATGGTCACGGTAGTGTCAAACCAATAATACTCCCGGTGTCCGCCCCAGATCTGCTGATGGTCAAAATCCTCCCAGGAAGAGGTATCCAAATGCGCAATGTCAGTAAAGCGCTCAGTGGTTTTGAGCATTTTGTAATGTTCAATGTCTACTGATTTTGGATAGATAAATGGTTGTATTTCCTGCAGCAGCCTTCCGATTCTATCTGTTAAAAAAATCACAGAATTACCTCCTTTTTGGTAACAAATTCATTTTAAGTATACCGGAAACAGCCTAAAAAGACAACAATTGAAAGACAATCTGACAGTTCTGTTTCATAATTCATGAAAAAGCACAAAATACCAATCAATCATTAAATGAATTCATCAGTATTTAAGCAAACTTTGATATGCGGTTTCTACGAAGTTTACCATAAAAAGAAAGGATTTTCTCAACGAAAATCCTTTCCACTGCTCGTTTTATCGTTTTATCTTTTGGTATGATACAACAAATACTTGCCGGACTGTTCCCCAGTTCCCTGTTTAATCAGATGATGTTCTTCCATCATCTGTAAAAGTGTTTGCGTAAATTTCTCCGGATCTTGCACAGACACTTTATTTCTGCTGTAAAACAAAGACGCCGTCGTATGATCCAGAAGATTTTCTATCTGATCTTTCGTCATAGGACCGTTCTTCTTCAGCGCCTTGATCACCTTGGCGCTGCACTTATCATACAGAACCGCCATCAAATCTCTGGATTGATTCTGTTTTTTGGAAAGGCCCCAGGCATATACAATAGCAGTACTAAGCGCCATCAAAAGCACCCAAGGAAGATACTTTAACATGTTACTTCTCCTCTAACGTGACAAATTTGTTATCTTTCAATATCTCAAAAAATTTGAGCAGCCGCGGATAAAGGGGCTCCGCTTTTTTCCCAAAATTTTCTTTTACCTTTTCCGAAATGGCATAAATATTAGTTTCTCCATCAATTTGCTGCCAAATAAAACTGCCGAATTCATCTAACTGTATTTTGCTTACTCTAGGTTTTTTAAAAAACTTCTGAGCAATTGTATTGTAAAATCCTTTATTAGTGACCATTACGGTGACAATACCCTTTTCATTTACCTTCCATGGAAAATCCGCATTTTGTACCGGAATAAATTCCAAATAATTTTTCTGAGATTCTTTTTTTGCCACGACTTCCCACCCTTTCTCCAATTCATTCAATTTCTTTGAAAACAAATTCATGCAGCGCTATCCTCCGGACAGGCTGCATGAACAAGTTGATCTAATGGTTATTTTTCTGCTTCCTTATTTTTGGGAAAGAAAACCACTTTTACCAAAGTACCGACAATTACTACCAAGAAGATGATGATAGAACCGATCTGACCGAGAGAGAAGTTTTCGGAGAAATTCAATACATCAGCCAAGGTTTCTTTTCCAATCGGAATAACTGCAAACAGAGCAAGCAGGATACCTACTAAGCCTTCACCAGCAATCATACCGGAAGTATAGAGAATACCATTGTTGGTAATATCTTTCTTTTTCTCTTCTGTAATGTTCTTTTTACGGTCTACAAAGAGTCTGACAAGACCACCGACCATAATACCAGCGTTCAAGCTGAAAGGCAGATACATGCCAACCGCAAAAGGAAGAACCGGAATTCTGAGGATTTCTACTATTACAGCAACTGCAGCACCGACAAAGATAAAGGTCCAAGGCAGGTTGGCATCCATAACGCCTTCTACGATCATCTTCATCATACTAGCCTGAGGAGCAGGAAGCTGTTCAGAACCATAACCCCATGCTGCATCCAACAGATATAATACGCCGCCGATTGCTGCCGCAGCAACAACTACACCCAGCATTTCACCAATCTGCTGTTTTTTCGGAGTAGCGCCGACAATGTAACCTGTTTTTAAGTCCTGAGAAGTATCGCCCGCGATAGCAGCTACAACACAGATAATAGAACCAATTGCGATAGCAGCGGTCATACCAGACTGTCCGCTGGCGCCAGTTGCTTTCAAAAGAAGGGTTGCAATCAGGATGGTAGCGATCGCCATACCGGAAACCGGGTTATTGGAACTACCAATCAAGCCAACCATTCTGGAAGATACGGTGGCGAAGAAGAATCCAAAAATAACAATGATGACCGCGCTCAGGAAGTTTACTGGGAAAATCGGAAGCAGCCAAATCAAAACTGCAATTAGCAATACACCGATTAAAATAACAGGCATCGACAAATCCTGATCCGTTCTCAATGTATTAGAAGGAGCGGAAGCCTTTTTAGTGAAACCTTTCATTGACTGAGCAAAGGTTCTGCCAATCAGCGGCAGAGACTTAATCAAGCTGATGATACCGCCGGTAGCAACCGCACCAGCGCCGATATACTTAATGTAGCTATCCCAAATTTTACTAGCGCTCAAGCTGGAAATAGGGGCTTCGGTAAGTGGGAAGTAAATGCCGTCGCCGCCGAAGAAATAAATCAAAGGCATTAAAACCAACCAGCTCAAAGCACCACCGGCGAGCATATAACTGGAAATTCTCGGACCGCAGATATAACCTACGCCGACCAAAGCCGGAAGAACATCCAATCCTACTCCAGCACCTTTGTACTGTCCTTTAAAGTCATAGGAAACACTGCTGGGGAACAATCCCAAACCATCTGCAACAAATTTGTAAGCAGCGGCAATTCCCAAGCCTTTGAATACAGTAGAAGCTTTCGCACCGCCCTGCTCTCCAGCAAGAAGAACTTCAGCACAAGCAGTTCCTTCTGGATAAGGAAGGGTACCGTGTTCCTGAACGATCAGTGCTTTACGCAGAGGGATCATAAACAGAACGCCCAAAATACCGCCGACTAATGCGATTAAGAAAATTTCCAACAGGCTGGGGCTTTCTGTTCCCCATTCTTTCGCCCACAGGAACAAAGCCGGCATGGTGAAAATCGCACCTGCAGCCAAAGATTCACCCGCAGAACCGATGGTCTGAACCATGTTATTTTCCAGGATAGAATCACGTCTTAAAATAACGCGAATGACACCCATGGAAATAACCGCCGCCGGAATGGAAGCAGATACGGTAAGACCTACTCTTAAACCTAAATATGCATTCGCAGCACCAAAAACGACTGCCAGAATAAGCCCCAGTAAAACTGAAGTAACTGTAAATTCAGGCACTATTTTGTCTGCGGGCACATAAGGTTTAAACTCTTCATTTTGTTTACTCATTAGAGTACACTCTCCTTTGTGTCCATTTTCTTTTAATATAAGATGAAAATTATTATATCATAAATTTCCCTCTTTTTAAACAAATAATGAAAAATTTTAACAATCGAATAATAAATCATATCTTTTTTGTGTATTTATACTACAGAAAATCTAAAAAATGGAGCTATTTTCCTCTCAATATTTTATCGCTTTTATGTAATAAATCGGTTAGTGTTTGCTAATAATATAGTTCTTTTTTGGCTCCCCCTGTTGGGCTCGAACCAACTCCAGCCAAAAGACGGCCTTCATCCGCCACTGGCGGCGGCCGTCTTCTGACATGGTTCACAGCCGAAAGGTCTGTGTATGGCAGGGGAGCTGATCCGACCGAGCAAAGATAACGAAAAGAAAAGGCAGAGGAAAAACCCTCTGCCTTTTCTTTTGGCTCAACTTGAGATATATAATCCGAACAAAATATTTTTTGGTGTTCATTTCTTTGGTATCGTTGTATCCCTTAAAGATTATTTATTCTTTTGATAGATCCTCTACATACTCTACCAAATCTCCCGGCTGACAGCCTAACAATCTGCAAATAGTATCAATGTTTTCCCAAGAAACTAATTCTCCGTTTCTGATTTTTTGTAAAGTAGCTTCTCCCATCAATTTTTCTTTCCTTATTTTATAAGTAGAAAATCCAGCAGTTTTTAGTGCTTCCAAAATATCTTTTTTATATCGAATCGACATAAGACCACCTCATTTTTATTATACCAAAACAAGCACATATTTCAAGTGTATACAGTAGACAATATACACACTTAAAGTTTGTGTATATCGCCAATTTACATACACTCAATTTCAGTGTATAATATAATCAAGATAAAAGAAAGGGGATGATAACATTGAGCAGGAAAAAGAAAAAGCCTACCAAACCAAAGGTTGATAGCGCAAATATCTTACTCACCGGCTTGGTAGACTTAACAATAGGTTTGATTCTTCTCCTGATCGGCCGATGGCTCGACTAAAAGAATCGGGTAAGGGGCACACAAAGCCCCTTACCTAAAATATAAACCATTCCCCATACAATGTCAAGAAAGGGATATTATCATGAAAGAACTATGTATCATTTTAGGCTCCGCTTTTATTATTGTCGGACTTATCAAAATAGCAGTCGTATTGTGGAACAGGAGGAAATAAATAGTTATTATTAAAATCTTTCGCAAGAATTTAAAACTTTATGGTATCGCTTAGTTATTTAAAAAATTCTCTTTACAATCCATCCAAAATATGTTATATTGCAGTACGGACATTCTCGCCTACTACATTAGAGATTGTCTGCGGCCGGCTGGAAACAGTCGGTCTTTTTATATATATTAAAGAAAAGCTGTCAGAGAAAATTCCTGACAGCCTCATTTTAATAATTCCGTATGATTAGTTCCTGAAATTCACTTTTTTGCCCGTTTAACTGATTTTTTCGGCTTATTCCCTCTATCCGATACTCTGCATATAGTTCCCTTATAAACTTACAATCGTTATAGGACAAAATAAATTTTCCTTTAACCTTTTGAAGAGCGTTTTTCAAACGGATATGATCTGCTTTCGTAAATTCAGCCGCATAATATTTTTCTGTTTCCACGTAAGGAGGGTCCAGATAAAAGAGCGATTCTTTTCGATCATATGTTTTTAGAATCTTCTCAAAATCCTGATTTTCTATCACGGTTGATTTTAGCCGCTCGGCCATATCCGTTAAATAATCCACGGCAGAAAGAAAATTAGTAGGACGAGTTCCAAAAGAACTCAAATTAGCGCCAAAACTTTCTTTGATAATCAGAAAGTATCTGGCAGCTCGTTGGATATCAGTATATCCCCTCGTATTCATCTGATTCACAGCGTCAAAAAACAATTCCCTTGATTGTATAGAAAAATTGAGTTCTCGTTGTAACTCTTGGGAATGATATTTTACACATCGATAAAGGTTGATTAAATCACCGTTGAGATCATTGAACACCTCAAAATGGCACGGAGGCTCTATTCCGAACAAAACCCATCCCGCACCTCCGAACACCTCAATATATCGCTCGTATTGCTCTGGAAAGCGTGAAAGGATTTCTTTTCGCAGCCGCTTTTTTCCGCCTATCCACTTGATAAAACTGTCCATCGTACTCCTCCCGTCTATGCTATCGTCTCTATGATAGCATTATTCCAGAGTCGCAAACCATCATAAAAACAAAAAGCCGCCGAAGGATCACTCCCCGGCGGCTCTCGTTTTGTTCCCTGTATTTCCTTTTTATACCTTCCGACAATAAGTGCCGTCCTGATTTCTGAGACACACCCAGCCGGAAGGGGTTCTCGCCCAGGATTCCCCTGGGAGGTTCCTCACTTCCTTGGCGGTGAAGACCACGCCCTTCTGATAGCCGCCCTGTGCTCTGGCGGAGGCGGTGAGCTGGGACAGGGATTTTACCGGATACCCTTTCCCCGGCCCGGTGCGGACATTCAGCCGGTCGTCACAGATTACTTTGTAGTTTCCGGTGCCGTAGTTATAGGTGGGCACTGCCGGGGCGGTGTACTGCTTCACATAAGTGCCGTCCTGGTTCTGTAAGCAGACCCAGCCGGAGGGCGTCCTTGCCCAGGATTCTCCCGGGAGGTTCTTCACTTCTTTCGCCGTAAAGACCACACCTTTTTTGTAGCCGCCCTGGTCCTGTGCGGACTGAGTGAGCTGAGAAAAAGATTTTTTAGAGTAACTTGTGCCCGGGCCGGTACGTACATTCAGGCTGTCGCAAATGATCTCATACTCCCCGGTGGCGTAGCGGTAGGTGGGCAGGGATGGCTTCACTGGTTCTTCCCCTTTGGAGAAGCCGTTTTTCCCGGCGGCTTTGATTTCTTGCTCAAACTCCCGGTAGCACTCGTTTAAGTCTACATTCCCGGGGATACCGTCTACCCTTCCTTTTGAGGTATACTGCCAGATATCCCGCTTTAAGCTCTGGTTGGCGTTTTCTCCCCGGTAGTCCGCCAGCCACAGGGTGAACCGGCCGGAGAGCTTCCCGTGATCCAGCTTGTTCTGGTAGTAGTTGGTGTTGGAATACACCCCCACAAAATAGCCCGCCTGTTCCATCCTCTCGCAGAAGGCGTAGCAGATTTCGGTCAGCTCCTCTCTCGTGAGCTTGTTCATCCGCTCTTTACACTCCACGTCGTAATAGACCGGAAGCTCAAACTGTTTTCCCGCAAGGAGGGTTTTGCAGTATTCCGCCTCTTTCTTCGCCACCTCGACGCTGTCCGCGGCGGAGAAATAATAAGCTCCCACCGGAAGCCCCGCTTCCTGGAACCCCTTGTAATGCTGTTCGAAATAGGGGTCTTTGTCCATCACCTGCTCTCCCCAGTAGGTGATCCCGCACCGGAGGATCGCCCCTTCGATTCCGTCCGCCTTTACCTTTTCATAGTCGATGGACGGCTGGTATTTTGATACGTCGATGAGTTTCTGCATCTTCTTCCTCCCTTATTTCTCTTCGCTTGTTTCTTCCGGGACAATTTCGTCCCCTTTTCCCTCAACCGTATGCTTTAACGCCGCGATCAGCTTCTGCAAAAATCCCGGCAAAGGGGTTCCGGCACGTCCCACATTTTCCAGAATGGACAGCAGTTCGTTTAGGAGAAACCAGATCGCCACCAGCAGTCCGAAAAAGGTATTGGCAGGCATAGAAAGCCCCATCTGTCCGGCGGCTTTAAAAATCAGGTAATCCACCATCACCGCACAGCCGATGGCCAAGAGATACCCCACCTTCTTCAAGATGCCCAGCACCCCTTTTTTGCTGCTCCAGCCCTTTTCCGGGTCCTGCATGGCCTCGCTTTTCGCGGCGATCATCCCGCTGACGTAATCCGCCGCCATTGCCAGCAACAGCAGGGTCAGCACCGGGTACAAAATCCCCAGCTTGTCCGCCAAAAACGCCCCGCAGGCCGCGCATATGCCCTTGACTGTTCTCGCGAATCCCTCCGCTTTTTCCATTTCTTTCCTTTCCTCCCTTTCTCCTGTTTCTTTCCCTGCGCCGGCCGGATAAAGGCAGCGGCATCAAAAAAGCCCTTTGGAGCAACGCTTCTTTGGCGGTTTTCCCATCCCCTGAAAAACCGCCGGTGGAGGGTAAGCCTCCTCTTTCTCCAAGAGCTGTCTGCACCGCCGGACGCCGGCCTGCGCATTGCAAAACATATGTTCTTGCCACAAAGTAAGTATATTGCATTTTCGATTTGTTGTCAATGCAACTTTGCCAAAACGCAAATTTCCTTTTTCAACTTTCCTCTCTTGAATTTTCCGGAAAAGATTGAAAAAGAGAAGAAGCCTATGCTATAATAAACAATATAAGTTTCACAAACGGCATGACTGGACGAGGAAGCTTGCCGTCGCCAAAGAATGAATCAGGGGCTTTCTGACGGCCGCCGCAAAGGAAGCTACAAGCGCCGGCTTTCCCTGCGGAGAGGGCAGCCGTTTTGCTTTTTAAGCTGTCATCGATTCCACGTCTGAAAGCCCGGAAAAGGGGAATTGTTTTGAAGATTTTAGAATCCGCGGAGAACTATTTGGAGACGATCCTGATTTTGAAAAATCGTTTAGGGACTGTGCGTTCCATTGATATCGCCAATGAACTGGACTACACCAAGCCAAGCGTCAGCGTGGCCATGAAGAACCTGCGGGAGAACGGATATATCGAAATGGACGGCTCCGGCCATATCACCCTTACGAAAAAGGGGCTGGAAATCGCGGAAACCATGTATGAACGGCATACCCTGCTCTCCAACTGGCTGACCCAGCTGGGGGTAAACGCCAAAACCGCGGTGGAGGACGCCTGCCGGATCGAGCACGTCATCAGCGCCGAGAGCTTCGAGGCCATCAAGCGGCATGTGGGAACCAAAACCGAGGGGTAAGCCGCTTTCCCCCCTTGGATTGCAGCGCAGAAAAACCCGTCCCCGGGCGAACGCCCAGGGACGGGTTTTGTTATTCCATCTCGTATTCCAGATAGCTGCCGCCGCTTAAATCCTTCCAGGTAAAGTGCCCGTCCTCCAACATCAGGTAGCTGTGCCGGCTCCCCTCCTTGGGGATCGACACCGACCCAGGATTGAGATACCAAAAGGAACCGGCGCGCTGGCAGACCGGCACATGGGTGTGCCCGTGCAGCAGGATATCCCCCTGCTTCAGAGGCGGCGGGGACTGCAAATGATAGTGGTGGCCGTGGGTGGCGAAAATCAGCCGCCCTTTCGCCTCCAGCAGCAGATAATCGGCCAGAATCGGAAACTCCAGCACCATCTGATCCACTTCGGTGTCGCAGTTGCCCCGCACGCAGAAAAGGCTCTCCTTGACGCTGTTGAGCATCGTGATGACCTCTTTGGGAGCGTACCCCTCCGGCAGGTCGTTGCGGGGGCCGTGGTATAAAAGATCCCCCAGCAGGATCAGCCGCTGAGCTCCCTCCTTCCGGAAGCGTTCCAGCATCTGCCCGCAGAACAGGGCGGAACCGTGAAGATCTGACGCGATCATATATTTCATTCTGTTTTCTCCTTTTTAAAGCAAATTGGCCTTGATCTGCCGGATATCCGACCCGACAAATTTCAGCGTTTTATATAAAGACATCAGCCGGGACAGCACCCGGTTGGAATATCTCGATTCGATCTCCCTGACGGTGAGATTGGTGTTGATGATGGTGGGCTTGCCCTGGTTCAGCCTGGAATTCACAATATTATAGAAAGCGGAGGCGTTGAAGCTGCTTTCAAACTCCGCCCCCAGATCATCCAGGATAAACAGATCCGCGGCCAGAATGGTGGACAGAACATCCTCTCCCGGCTTTCCCTTGCCGAAAAACTCGTTCTGCATCTTGAAGAAATAATCCTGGGCGGAGCCGTACAGCACCGTAAATCCCTTTTCCAGCACCTGGTTGGCGATGGAAAGGGACAGATGGGTTTTCCCAAGCCCGGTCTCCCCCAGCATCAAAATACTGGGAGAGGACAGGGAAAAGGAGGCGGCGTAATCCTGACAGAACTTTAAGATCATCGACATGGTCTCAAAGTCAGACAGGCCGTTGCTGTTCCGGTTCTGGGTGCTGTAATACTGAAGCTTGAAATCCGAAAAGGTGCACAGGCTCATGGTGGTGGAATGGTTAAATTCCTCCACCGCCACCTTTTTGATGGCATTTTCCAGACAGTGACAGCGCCTGCCGTCCCGAAAGCCGGTGTCCTCACAGTCTTTGCAGGTAAAGCGCGGGGTGAGATAATCCTCCGGATAGCCGTTTTCCCGCAGCAATTCCCGAATCCGGTCCTGCATTCTCAGATTTTCTTCCATAATTTTCGGGAGCACCTCAGAGGCGTTCCCCTCCTTTGCAAGGATCACCTTGGAAAGCCTGATGGAGACCTTGCTCATCTCCTGCTGAAGCCGGCCGATCTCCGGAATCTCCCTCACCGCCTGTTCCCGGTGGCGGCGGCAGTCCTGAAGGGCCTGCTGACGGCGGGCGTCTATCATGCCCATCGCCTTTTCAAATCGTTCTTTCTGTGTCATGCGATCACCTTAATCCAATGTTGGGATTTTATCCAAATGCTTTTCAAAGGCGTCAATGTCGTAGGAATTTTCCGCCTTTTGGCCGGAAGCGGCTTTGCCGCCCTTTCTCGCCGGCTCCTGACTTAAGATCTCCTCCAGGGTGCGGTACCCCTTCTGGTACCAGTTCTGAAGGATTTTATTCATATACGCGAAGGCCACCTTGCCGGTGTTCTGCACCGTCCGCTCATAGGCCTCCCCGATGACATCCAGGGAGAAATGGTAT
>CALWNT010000019.1 GCA_944382885.1 uncultured Clostridia bacterium
GAGGCGAGTGCTCTATCCAGCTGAGCTATATGGACGTGTCTAATATATGATTATAGCCCGACCAGAGTCGAACTGCAATCCCGTACTGAGTTTTTCTGAGTTGTATGTTGTAACGCCACCTTAGGAGGGGCTTGTTATATCCATTTAACTATGAAGGCGTTTCATTTTGCCTATTTATTATAATATAAACGCCCAAAAATAGCAAGGGTTTCTGAAAAGGACCCAAAAAATTAAAGATACGAAAGGTAAATTTTGCAAATGCCATTGAATAATCAAGTCTACTTTGCTATAATGCTTTGAGGAATGGACGTTGTTTGGTCTTTTCTTGAAAGGGCAAAAGAAAGTAAAGTCCATCAAAAAGCGGAATCATCCAACCGCAATAAGATTCTGGGAAAATACAAAGGAGAATGATATTGATGCGTGTCAATATGACAAAAAAGTCTCCGCGCCGGGAGCGCGTGCATGACTTTTTAAAAAAGCCGACGCGTGTAATTGTCGTTAGTTTTGCTTTAATTATTACGGTGGGAACCGTGCTGCTAATGCTACCCTTTTCCTCTCGGGAGGGGATTTTTACCCCCTTCTCCACCGCCTTTTTTACCGCTACCTCTGCTACCTGCGTAACAGGGCTCATCGTAGAGGACACTTATACCTATTTCAGCACCTTGGGGCAAGTGATTATCCTGCTGTTGATTCAGTTCGGCGGGTTGGGGCTTGTGACGATCACCACCTTTTTTAACATCGCGATCAGAAGGAAGCTAGGGCTTAAGACAGTCCAGCTTGCCCAGGAGTCCATCAACTCTGACGGCAGCCAAGACATCCGGGCGCTGATCAAAATGATTATGCTGCTCACTTTTGGCACAGAGCTGGTTGGGGCCATTGTCCTGGGAGGTGTGTTTATTCCGCAATTTGGTGCGGATGGAATTTTTATTTCTATCTTTTTGTCTATTTCTTCTTTCTGTAATGCCGGTTTTGATATTTTAGGACGGATTGCACCATATACCAGCCTTACTACTTATGCGGATAATCCGGTCGTCTTAATTACTATTATGCTGCTGATTATTTTTGGAGGACTGGGATTCATCGTATGGCATGATCTGTACCTCTATCACAGACATCGGAGACTAATTTTGCACACTAAAATCGTCCTTCTTGCCACAGGGCTGTTGATTTTTTTGGGCACTGCGTGCTTTTTGCTTTTAGAGTGGAACAACCCTCATACGATCGGGGATATGCCGATTTGGCAAAAAATACTCAATGCGTTGTTTCATTCGGTCTCCTGCCGTACAGCGGGCTTTAACAGTGTGGATTTAGTAAATATGGGGAGCGGCACAAAGCTGTTGTCCTGCTTTTTAATGTTTATCGGGGCTGCTCCCGGTTCTACCGGAGGCGGTATTAAGGTCACCAGTTTTATTGTCCTGG
Source organism: uncultured Clostridia bacterium (assembly GCA_944382885.1). GTDB lineage: Bacteria > Bacillota > Clostridia > Oscillospirales > Ruminococcaceae > Massiliimalia. The sequence continues at coordinate 1,420 of CALWNT010000019.1, forward strand.
CTGTAACAGTTATCAGTGTGATGCGGGGGCGGGATGACGCCATCATCATGGGACGAAAAATCAGCAAACAAGTAGTCTATAAAGCTTTGGCGGTAACAGTGATTGCCCTGCTTGCGGTACTGCTGGCAACATTTGTAATTTCGTATACGGTACACGACAACGGCACAATGATCGGTGAAGTAGACGCTTTGTTTGAATCCACCTCCGCTTTCGCTACCGTAGGACTTTCCGTAGGGGTCACGGGAGTTGCAAACCTCACCTCCCGAATGATTCTAGCAGTTACCATGTTTTTGGGCAGAGTCGGTCCAGTGGCTCTGGCATTAACGCTGCTGGCTAATTCTATACCAGATAAACACCAGATCATTCCAGAAGGAAGGATTATTGTCGGCTGACGTCCAAATGGACAAATACAAACTTAGGGCAGGAAGCAATGCTTCCTGCCCTAAGTTTGTAAAAGAGAAAATTTTATGTTGATGCCCTTTCCCACCGCATCCGGCACTCCTCTTCTCCGGTATCTGGGCTTTTTCTCTGCTCGGTGATGGAAAATCCCATTTTTTCATAAAAATGGATGGCACGGACGTTTTTCGCAAAAACATCCAGTTCCAAGACAGGATAACGCGCTTGACAGTGGGAAATGAGTTTTGTGCCGGCTTTCTGTCCCCGAAATTTTCGATCCACAAAAAGTCCCGCAATATAATCCTTGACAAGACCGATAAACCCGATGATGGTCCCGTCCTCTTTCTCTACAGCGCAGTACAGCTCCGAGCGGGGAAGGAAATAATCTCTGACCTCCGCATAGTGTCCTTTCCAGTACTGTTCTGGAATATACGGATGGGCGTCCAGATTCGCACTCAGCCAGATTTCCATCAGCCGCGAGATATCTTCTTTGCCCGCTTTTCGGACTGTAATGATGGCTTCCTCCTGTCTTTGTTTTTTCTCAATCAACTCAATTTTTTCTCCGTCCCGCTTTTCCTTGACGTTTTTCCTGTATCCGTCCTGAGCGGAGGCCTGATAGACTCTGAGATACTGCTCTAAAGAAAGAAGCAGATGAGTAACGCCTGATTCTCTGCACAGCGGGATCTCTCCTATCCGGACGGCAGCAAAGGTCTCCAGATTGTCAATGGCGGCGTAGGAATAAGCCATCCCGTCCTTGCAAAAAGTATGTTCGTGAGCGTCAATCAGGCAATATCCGGATTGTTCCAAAAAGCGTTTGAACTCCAGCCATTTTTCTCCCACAAGATATGGTTCCGGGATCAAAATATCGATGTCGTCGGAACGCAGATCGGTGGACGTTCTGATTTCCAGTCCCAAAGAACCGTAAAGCAAAGGACAGATGGAGAAGTTTTTCTGAAGCAGGGCCGCGTTTTCTAAAAAGAGGCGGTACTTTTGTAAATAATCCATAGGCTGGTTCCTTTCCGGATATCACTATAGTGTATTTTTTCATTGTAGCAAAGGGGTATTAGGCTGTCAATGAAGGGGGACTGTTACACCGTATTAAGGTATTTCAGATATAACGCAGAGGTCAAAGAATCAGGAGACTTTAAATCCTCTGTTTTCAATTAGGAATACAAAAAGACGAAGACGCCATAGGCGTCTTCGAACGAATTAGGATAGCGTTTCACAAAGGTCAAAACGAAACGAAAATCGACGCTTCAAATTCTCTTTTGAACTGTTTAGGATTTCCTGCTGATCGTTCTTTTCTTGGATCTTTTTTCGTTCCCCATCCAATGCTTCCGGATCTTCAATATCTAACAGGTACTTGAAGGACTTTGCTTTTTCTCTTACTTTATCCTCTAACCACCCAAAATCCTCTTTGTAGTCTTCCCCAAAAAGATCCTGATATTTATAACCATAGGTATCTGTATAAAGGTAGTTATATCTTGCTGAGGCAAGAGGATAGCCCGGCTCTGAAAATTTTTCCGCCTGCTTTTCGTCGGCAAGTTTTATTAAATCGCTCTTCTCCCAAGGAGTCAAATGGTTTTGGATTTCCTTTTGTACTAAAATCATTTCCAGATAAGCAATACATCCGTCATTCGCGGCTGTATCCTCATCTCCCAAGTAGTCGATGAAATTATAAATCAGCGGAGCATCCCGATAAGTCTTCATCAAAATTCTTCCTGCATTATGTCGTTCAAACAATGCATATATTATTAAGGTTTGCCAATCTTTTGTTTCTATCATTTCATCTATCGGCGTATCTCGTAAAATTCCCTCAAAAAGATGACAGGGGTAATAGGGATTATCCATTATTCTTATTTCCTTTGCCCATGAAACATAGAAATCAACCAACACCTCTGTAGTCATATCCGGGATTTCCTGTTCCAGGGTATTATAAAGCAAATCATGTGTATCGGGATTTTCCCATACAGATAAGAACAGATCGTAGGCTTCTGATTTCTCCAGAGACCTGATCGGTTTTCCCCATTCCGGGTAATAGCCGTACCACCAGCAAAAAGGCAGACAGAGAACAAGGAAAAAAATCACGCCGCAAAAACCCAAAATAAGTTTTACCCTGTTATGCTTGCTCATTCTATTTCTCCCCTTTATCAAATATCCCTACTAATTTTATTGACGGATGATCCAACAAACCATAAACAGATGTTGGTTCCCATTTCGATTGAATCATGCTCATAGTTGCATTTTGAATGTGAGGATTAAGCGTTTCTGTCTGTCACAAGCTATTTTGTCAATTCCAGTCTATCATAATCCGCTTATAAATTCAATGGATTCCGAAAAGTTTTGGTGATATTTTTTACGCTTCTTTTTTGAAGTGGAAAACAGAAATTTATATTTTATGTGGGGGGTACCGCCCCCACAGCCTTTATGATAGAACAAAATTGGTTTCATCAATTAGTTTGTCGGGGTCCCGTCCCCGACACGACGGGTTCCTTTGGTACACGCCAAAGGAACCAAAACGTGCCCCTCGCCGGGGCGGCTGTACGGGTCTAAAAAGTTTGCTCCTATCAAGGCACAGTGGAAAATATCAGTTCCTGCTAAAACAACCGTCAGCCCCAGCTGCAAACTGGATTTTTCCTTCTTCGCATGGTTAGGAGAACACTTGTTAGACCTACACCAAAGCCGCCGCGGCGTTTGAGCGGTGCCCTTTCCACCTAGTTGGGCAACTCAACAAGTTGAGTCGCAAAAGGTGCCGGGGTCTGGGAGCCGGTGCTCCCAGGTGCTTTATTTTTTCCGAGAAAGAATGTGATAAGGAAAATGGTTTTTAAATAGAGCGATAAATTTTTATTTTTTCACTCAAAAAATCAAAAAAACACCTGGAATTTTATAAAAAATGCGCTATAATAAAGGGGTAATCTATTCCAAAACGATTCAAAAAAGAAATGAGGTTCAAAAATGGCAAGAAAGGCACTAATTATTGGAGGAACCGGTACCATCAGCACCGGAGTTACGCAGAATTTAAAAGATAATCCGGAATGGGAGCTCTATCTTCTAAACCGAGGAACTCACACCGATGAAGTTCCGGAAAATGTCCATATTCTTAAAGGCGATATCCGCAACGAAGCGGAAACCGCAAAACTGTTAGAGGGGATGAAATTTGACGTAGTTGCGGATTTTATCGGCTTTACGCCGGATCAGGTCGCAGCAGACATCCGTCTGTTCCGTGGAAAGACCAACCAGTATATTTACATCAGCTCCGTATCCGTCTATCAGAAACCCCTTTCCAATGCGGTGGTTACCGAAAGCACTCCTCTTTACAATCAGTATTGGCAGTATTCCAGAGATAAGATTGCCTGCGAAGAGCTGCTGATGGAGGAATACCGGAAAACCGGCTTCCCCATTACCATTGTCCGTCCCAGCAGCACCTACGGGGACAAAGCGCCATTAGTAGGCATCTGCGGTTCCAAAGGCTGCTGGCAGGTGTTGGAGCGGATGCGTCAGGGCAAACCGATTATCGTACACGGCGACGGCACTTCCCTTTGGACCTATACCCATAACTCGGACTTCGCCAAAGGCTTCGTAGGCTTGATGGGGAACCCCAGAGCAATCGGGGAATCGGTGCACATTACCTCCGACGAGGTGCTCACCTGGAATCAAATCCACGAAATCGTAGCCGACGCTTTAGGCGTCAAGGCAAAGCTCATTCATTTGTCTACCGATTTTATTACCGCCTGCGCTCCGGAACGGAAAGAGGCCATGATGGGAGATATTGCCCACAGCGTAATCGTAGACAACGGCAAAATCAAAAATTTGGTGCCGGATTTCTGCGCCACCGTCCGGTATGATCAGGGCGCGAGAAGAGGCGTTGAGTATATGCTCAGCCATCCGGAAACACAAGTTCCAGACCCGGAATTTGATCAGTGGTGCGATGACCTGATCGCCGCTTATGAAGCGGGGATTGCGGCATTTCAGCACAGACAGAAAAGCTAACGCATCAAGTAAAGAATGCAGAATCCAAAGGAGAGGGGTGTCCCGCATGATTTATATCGGTACATACGGAACAGGAATTTATCAGGTTCCCTTTGAAAAAGGAGCCTTGGGGGAAGTAAGTCGTCTGGCAGAGGTGGAAAATCCTTCCTATCTCTGTACATCCAAAAATGAGGATGTTTTGTATACCGTCATAGAAACCGGAACCTTTCAGGGACAGTATGGCGGCGGAGTCGCCATGGTTTCCAGAAAAACAGGTCAGGTGCTGTCCTGTTCCGGCACAGCGTCGAAAGACCCCTGCCATATTACGGAAAATCCGGACGGCAGCCGGTTGTATGCCGCCAACTATTCTGAGGGAAGCCTTTCGCTTCATCCGGTAAAGGAAAACCAGTTCGGAGAAGCCGAAGTTCTTCGCCATGAGGGTCATTCCGCTCATCCGGAACGTCAGGAAAAGGCTCATGTGCACTGTGTCTGCTTTACGCCGGATCAAAAGTACCTCTGTGTGGTAGATTTGGGAATCGACGAAGTTGTGCTGTATCAGGAACGGAGCACCGGCCTGAGAAAAGTGGGAAGAATCCTTTTCCCCGACGGAGCCGGACCGCGGCATATCACCTTTTCTGACGACGGAAAGTTTGCCTATGTAGTGACGGAGCTTACCTCAGAGATATTCGTATACCGCTATGAGGACGGGAATTTTACGGAACTTCAGGTCATCAGCGCTCTGCCTGAAGGGATTTCCTACCCTCAGTCCTCCGGTGCGGCGATCCATCTGTGGGGTGATTATCTTTTCTCCTCCAACCGCGGGCATGATTCTATCGCGGTGTTTAAAAGGAACCAACAGGACGGGACGCTTTCCTTGTCCAGCTGGATTCCGGCTCAGGGAAAGACGCCGAGAGATTTTCTCCTCTTTGAGGAGGACGGCAATACCTATCTTCTTACGGCAAATCAGGGCAGTGACAATCTTGCGCTCTTTTCCTTTGACGAAAAAGACGGTACAGCGAAGAAGCTTCAGACAGTCACAGTGGAAAAACCGGTCTGTCTGCTTTCGCTGCCGGAATAAAATAACAGCTAACGTTTAATAGTAAGCGGCAGGAGAACGACGTGTGTTCTCCTGCCGTTTGCTTTACAAAAAGGAGATCGCTGTGGTATACTGCATAAGATCTTCTGTGGATCAAATAAAAGGAGATTCGACATCTGCTTGTCAGTTTCTCAAAAGGATGTGTCAACGTGCGAAAAGTCAAAAAAATAGGGATTATCAGCCTTGTTTTGGCAATCGGTCTGATTGCGGCGGGATGCGCTCTGATGGGAGAACGTCTTCCCCTACCAGAGGAAGTATCTTATGGCGTATTCATCCAAAATCCGGCGCCGCCGGTCTGTAAAGAAATCACCGACGCAGATCAGCTAAAGGAGCTGCTGTCAATTCTCAAGGAAGCAAACGCGACAAAGATCGACGACGCTTCAGAAAAGAACCGCCTTTCTGCTCAAGGATGGTCGGCATGGATTCGTCTGATATCAGAAGCGGATGACAGCCACAATACACTGGATACCGCCTGGAGTATTGCCATCTATGGAGAAGATGTTTTGAATGTAGAAAAAACCTTCTACCAGGTGCCGGAAAGTACGATTCAGGCGCTTTTGCAGCTGTACGAGGAGTCGGCGGCTCAAGAGCAGGATTACAATGATTATCTTTCTCAAATACCAGAGAATGAAAAAGAGGGATAGGGGTTTCCCCTATCCCTCGGCCTGTTTTATAGTAGGTTAAGAATTTGCGAGCTGATGAATGGTTTCTCTGCACAACTCCACAAAGCCCGCGTCGCTGGAATGATCCATGGCATGACGGATGTACTCTGTCGAGCCTTTGTCTCCGATTTTCCCCAAGGAAGTAATGACCGCTTTTTTCGTGGCCAAATCCGGATCGTTGATCATGGAAATCAGCATATTTCTTGCTTCTTCGCTTCCCACACTTCCCAACGCGACTGCACAGGCACAGCGAAGTTCGCTGTCTTCACTAGCACAGAAATGACTGAGTTTTTTAAAATTCCCTTTTTGAGCGTAATGATTGATTTTTTCGATTTTCTTTTCTTCTGACATTGTGATTCCCCATTTCTATTCGTTGATTCCTGTAACGCAAAACTCAGGTGATGGGCAGATGGGCTTCAAACTCTACAGGTTTAATTGTTATTGTGTTTAATTTTATACCGATTTAATTAAAATTTTTGTGCTATATTTTGGATATTCTGTGAAGAAATAAAAATAATTTGTGAATATTCCGGAAGCCAAAAAAGCCACTTGTCTTTTTGAAAAAATTATTGTATAATAAAACCGATTCAGATTCATTTGGGGTAGGGCAGTGTATGCTCTTTGACATACGGATGGTTGGGTCCTGTGCGACAGCGGCTTTGCGAACCATGTCAGGCGGGGAACCGAGCAGCATTAAGCAAAGAAGCTGTGCGCCGCAGTTTCGCCTGAGCGTCCGTATGTCAAAGCGTATGGGCTTCCTGCCTTTTTTAAATGGTTTCACCTTTTCTTTTGATGGGATGGAGGGATGAGGGTGTATCTGGCTCTTTACCGAAAGTGGCGGCCGAAAACTTTTGACGATGTGGTCGGTCAGGAACATATTACCACTACGCTGAAAAATGAAGTCAGCGCCGGAAAAACTGCTCATTCTTATCTGTTTACCGGCTCCAGAGGGACAGGAAAAACTACCTGCTCCAAAATTCTGGCCATGGCAGTCAACTGCCTGCATCCGGTGAACGGCAACCCCTGTATGGAATGTGAGGTCTGCAAGGGGATCGAAGACGGTTCTATTCTGGACGTTCTGGAGATCGACGCGGCCAGCAACAACGGCGTGGACGATGTACGTGTCCTTCGAGAGGAAGCGAACTATACTCCAGCCCAGTGCCGATACCGCGTTTATATTATCGACGAAACCCATATGCTCTCTACCAGCGCCTTTAATGCTCTTTTAAAGATTATGGAGGAGCCGCCGGAGCATGTAAAATTCATTCTGGCAACCACTGAAGTACATAAGGTGCCCGCTACGGTGCTTTCCCGGTGCCAGCGCTTTGATTTTGTCCGCATTCAGACAGAGGAAATTGCCGCACGCCTGAGCTATATCGCCTCTCAGGAGAGCTTTGAGCTAACTCAGGAAGCTGCCTTTTTGATTGCCCGTCTTGCAGACGGAGGAATGCGGGATGCGCTGTCCATTTTGGATCAGTGTATCGCCTTTTCTGATCGGGTAGATGAAGAGGTCGTTTCCAAAGCCACCGGGTTGGTATCCAGAGACTATCTTTTTCAGATTGCCCAGGTGATTGCCCAAAAAGATCCTTCCCAGGCTATCGGTATGATGGACAAGCTGTATGCCGGCGCCAAGGATCTGCAAAAACTCGTGGGAGAATTGATTGAACATTTCCGGAATTTAATGCTGGTCAAGACGGTGGAGGACCCAAAGGAACTGATCCGGTGTCTGCCGGAAGAGCTTTTGAAACTGAAAGAGCAAACCAGGCTCTTCCCCTTGTCCGAAATCCTGCGGATCTTGTCCGTTTTGCAGGATTGCCTGGATAAACTCGGCCGGGATTACGAGAAACGTCTGACAGTGGAAATGGCGATGATCCAGCTGTGCACGCCGAAGTTAGATGATTCTACCGGGGCGCTGCTGCAGCGAATCGAGTGGCTGGAAAACCAGCTGAAACAGTTAAAATTAACCGGCCTTCCGGCTGTTCAACAGCAAGAGGAAGCTATGCTGCCCCCAGAAAGATCGACGGCTTCATCAGGACAAGCGCAGAAGGAAGCAGCGCTTCCGGTTCAATTAGAGTCTGTTCCCCCAAAAGAGCCTGCCCAGAGGAGGACGATGTCCCCTACGGAAGAAGAAACAGAAGCGCCGAGTCCTTCCGGCTTAGAAAATACACAGACAAAACAGACGCAGAGTGCGGTGCCGGTGCTGTTTGAACCCTGGATCGAAGTGCTGGGAGAACTCAAGCAGACCGATCCGGTCATGGCCAGTGTCCTTTCCGGTTCAGTCGCCTATGCGGCGGGAAATGTCCTCTATGTAGACAGCCCGATGTCTTTGTTTGCCAACCTCAATCAGCGGGATACCTTTGTAAAAACCCTGATTCAGATTTTGGAAAACAAGACGGGAATCCGTTATAAAATACGGATGAAAAAGGCAAAAGGAAAAGAGGCAGTCAAACAAACTGATCCTCTGACCGAGCTGGAGGAGCAGGCCGCGGCATTGGGGATTGAAATAGAATCCAAATAAATCAAAAATGAGCTGATAATGAATATCAATCTGGTATTTCATTGATAATAGAAAATTAATTGAAAGCAGGTAATGAATATGAAAGCAAGAGTACCACAGGGAATGGGCGGCGGCGCTCAGAATATGCAGGCAATGATTAAACAGGCCCAGAAAATGCAGGAAGACATGACCGCAAAACAGGAAGAACTGGAAGCGGAAGAGTTCAAAGCAGCTGCTGGCGGCGGAGCCGTAGAAGTCGTTATGAACGGAAAAAGACAAATCCAGTCCTTAACTCTGAAACCGGAAGTTGTCGATCCGGAAGACATCGAAATGCTCCAGGATCTGGTCATCAGCGCAGTGAACGAGTGTATCCGCAATATTGAGGAAAAGACCAGCGCGGAAATGGATAAAATTACCGGCGGCTTCAATATTCCCGGCATGTTCTAAGAAAAGGAAACGTTTCTAACAGGAGTGTATCAAAATTATGGGTTATCATCCGCTTCCGCTGACACGGCTGATTGAACAGTTTGCTTCTTTGCCGGGCATCGGCATGAAAACAGCACAGCGTCTGGCGTTTTATATCCTGACCCTTTCAGATCAGGAGGCGAAGGACTTTGCCAATGCGGTATTAGAAGCGCACAGTACGATCAAGCACTGTGAAATTTGCAAAAATTTTACAGATACGCCGGTCTGCGGAATCTGTTCCGATCCGGCCAGGGATCATTCGGTCATCTGCGTCGTAGAGGATCCGAAGGATGTCAGCGCCTTTGAGCGCACCCGGGAATATAAGGGAACCTATCATGTGCTTCACGGTTTGATTTCTCCTATGGAGGGAATCGGTCCCGACCAGCTTTACATCAAGGAGCTGCTGGAGAGGATCCAGTCCGGGACGGTAAAAGAAGTCATTATGGCCACCAATCCCACCGTCGAAGGAGAGGCCACCGCCATGTATCTCTCTCGCCTTTTAAAGCCTTTAGGCGTAAAGGTGAGCAGACTGGCCTTTGGAATCCCGGTAGGTTCAAACTTGGAGTACGCAGATGAGGTGACCCTTTACAAGGCCTTGGAAAACAGAAGTGAAATTTAACGTTCCCCCCTGTTTTTCGACAGGAAAACAGGGGGGATTTTTGATAAAATGGAACTAATTTAGGCTGTGTCAGCGCGCCGTTGACAAAAAACTGGATTGATGAGGTGATTTCAGAATGGCACAGGAAAATTTTAAAACCATTTCGGTGAATAAAAAGGCAAGACACGATTATTTCGTAGTGGAATCCTTTGAAACCGGAATTGAGCTTGTGGGGACGGAGGTGAAATCCATCCGTCAGGGCGGTGTCAATCTGAAGGACAGCTGGTGCAGTATTGACAACGGTGAGCTTTTTGTAAAAGGCATGCATATCAGTCCCTATGAGAAAGGAAATATTTTTAACCGCGACCCTTTTCGCGTGCGAAAGCTTTTGATGCATAAAAAGGAGATCATGCGGCTGTTTGGCCTGGTAAAACAGGAAAGCTATACGCTGATCCCCCTTTCCATTTACTTTAAAGGCTCTCGGGTGAAGATGCAGATCGGCTTATGTAAGGGGAAAAAGCTCCATGACAAGCGGGAGGATCTGGCAAAACGAGACGCCAAGCGGGAAATTGATCGTGCGATGAAAGAGCGGCTCAGGAGGTAATACCTTATGATTCATCAGGCAATCGATCTTCAGATAGACTATAGAAAGCTGGGTGTGAAGCAGGACGGCTATCAGCCAAAGCTTTACACCTATCTTTGGGAGAATTCCCCGGAAATGGACCCTAATCGTACCCGCCCGGCGGTGGTAATCTGTCCGGGTGGCGGATATGCGGGAACCTCTGACCGGGAAGCGGAGGCGGTCGCCTTACAATTGATGGCGGCTGGCTTCCACGCCTTTGTACTCCGATACAGCTGTTATCCTTCCGCCTATCCGGCGGCCCTTTTGGAGGCGGCCAAGGCAGTCTCTCTGGTGCGGGCACATGCCGGAGAATGGCATGTGGATCCGGACAAAATCGTCATTGCAGGCTTTTCTGCCGGAGGACATCTGGCCGGAAGCTTGGGCGTGTTCTGGCACCAAGCGTTGGTAGCGGAGTCCCTGGGAGTGGAAAACGAAGCGGTTCGTCCTAACGGCATGATTTTATGTTATCCGGTGATTACATCAGGAGAATTTGCCCATCGGGGTTCCTTTGAAAACCTGTTGCAGGATCGGTATGAGGAATTGCTGGACGATATGTCCCTGGAAAAGCAAGTATCCAAACAGACGCCTCCGGCATTTCTGTGGCATACTTATGAGGATGACGGGGTTCCGGTAGAAAACTCCATGCTGATGGCTTCCGCTTTACGAAAGCAGGGAGTGCCCTTTGAACTCCATATCTATCCCCACGGCGGACACGGTCTGAGTCTGGCCAATGAAGAGACCAGATCGGCCAACGGTTTTGGGGTTCAGGAAGCGTGTCAGACTTGGATTGACCTTGCGAAAACCTGGATCAAAAATCTGTGAGAAGTATTCCGATGAAATGCTCCTGGCATTTCATCGGAATTTTTTTGAAACAGGGTTAGCACAAATGGATTGATTCCCTTTTCTCTCCGGGCAAAATTTTCCCTTGCTAAAAGAAAAAATTTATGATATACTATATTTTACACAAAACAATTTAGAAAATTGTTTTCTTACTTGTCCCTGTGAGAAATGGGGGCGTAAAGGTTTCGACGGGGGTCAGGAACCAAGGTAAGCGGGTAGTGTGGGCGAAAACACTTTAAAAGTCGCACTTAAATATAAACGCTAAAAAGAATACTTTTAGTACTCAACTTTGCGCAGCTTAATTGATTAGCTGTCCGTCGCGGACAGATTACCACGCTCTGTTCCCGGCGTCTTAATTTAGTGGTGAACATCATTTGAGGGTGCCTTGACTGGAATGAGGAATTATTGAGGCTGCCTTGTGGTACGGTTTGTCTGTTGTCTGTACAACAAGGGAGAGAAAACGACAGAATACACCTGTAGAAAGCTTTGGGAAATGATTTTCGGACAGGGGTTCGACTCCCCTCGCCTCCACCAATTGATTCGGTGGAATAAACTGAAATAACAAAATAGAGAAGGAAGCATAGCTCAGCTGGTTAGAGCGCTGCGTTCACATCGCAGAGGTCGAGGGTTCGAGTCCCCCTGCTTCTACCAAGTCGCCGCAAGCTTCTTATCGCTCGCGGCGACTTTTTTATAAAGTCACCGACGTGCTCATTTCGCTGCGTCTCCTTTTCGCCAAAAATTATGCTCAGCTCACCTGTTCTGTTATGGCGACTCGCTGTCGCTACCAATTTTTTGTGAGTTCAAGAGAGTTTAACTCTACCGGCTGAAATGCCGAAAATATGTTTTTCATATGGCTCTCACATGAAGGGTTGACAAAAAACATGTCACCCCGTTTTTCTTAGTATCCATGTGAGGTTGCAGGTTTTTAAAGCCCAAAAGCAAAAATGCTTTTCCATAGATGCTTTTTCTATAAAATAAAAAAGGAAAATTTTTTCGCGAACAAATACACAGTTTCCGTTTTTGTAGAAGTAAAGGAGGAAAGATTATGATATATAAGTTATTAGAAAAAAACGACATAAATTTAATGAAAGAAATTCTTGAGGATGATAATACGGTCTTTGATATTTTAGAATTGGATAAATTTATTGATGATAAAAACACATTAGGATTTATTGCCAAAGCCGACAATAAAATTGTTGGTTTCGGATATGGGTATACTATCTTGCATCCTGATGGAAGAGTCGCCTTTTTCTTGTATTCAATTGGGATATTGTCAGAATATCGTGATAAAGGATATGGTACACAGCTCTTATCTTTTATCAAAGATTATGCCAAAAATATTGGTTGCTTTGAAATGTTTGTTCTTACAGACAAAGGTAATCCCAGGGCGTGTCACATTTATGAAAAACTTGGCGGTAAAAACGATTATGAAAATGAAATATGTTATGTATATAATTTGGAATATAATGGTAAATATTGAATGATGGTACAACTTAACTGTTGTAAGGCAATTATAATTTAAGGTATCTAAACCGTTTGCCTCTGTCAAATGGAAAACGCTATAAAAGTGTTTTTAACCTACTACCATATTTCCAAATAATTGGATTGAAAACACGTTATTGGCGCGAATTCACAGGCTTTATTGGAAGGAGAACAGTTCCTTTCAAGCCGTTAAAATAGTTTTATAATCGTTAGATAAGACAAAAACCCACGAATGCTGATATTCACGCTATTTGTGGGTTCTTATATTTTTATTGATGTTGTTATTTGCTGTCATTTCATTTGCATTGTTTTGATAAAATACGAGTCAAAAATCCGGCTTGATCAAGAATAGAAAAATAGACTGATCGCCGTCAAAATCCAAAAATTTCCTCACTGTTTTTTCACCGTTTTTTATAGAAAATTTACGAGCTTGTCTATTTACATTGAGAAAGAAACGTGTTAAAATGAACATGAGTAAAAAGTCTAACCCGTTTTTTCATTTTGAAACGGGTGTCTTTTCACATGGCTAAAACAATTGCCTCAAAAAAAGATTTGTGACTTTTTGACGAAATGAAGGAGGAAAAATTTCATGGCTATTCAAAGAAAAAAGAAAACTATGGATGGTAACACCGCTGCCGCTCATGTTTCTTATGCCTTTACCGATGTGGCTGCGATCTATCCGATTACGCCGTCATCCAACATGGCAGAAGTAACGGATAAATGGGCTGCTGCTGGAAAAACCAATATCTTTGGCGAAACCGTAAAGGTTGTTGAAATGCAGTCCGAAGCAGGTGCAGCAGGTGCCGTTCACGGTTCTCTATCCGCTGGTGCGCTGACCACCACCTACACAGCTTCTCAGGGCTTACTGCTGATGATTCCGAATATGTATAAAATCGCTGGCGAGCTGCTGCCGGGCGTTATCAATGTTTCCGCTCGTGCACTGGCTTCTCATGTACTTTCCATTTTCGGCGACCATCAGGACGTTTACGCTTGCCGTCAGACCTGTTTTGCAATGCTCTCTTCCACCAACCCGCAGGAATTTATGGACCTGGGCGCTGTTGCTCACCTGTCTGCCATTAAAGGCCGCGTTCCGTTCGTACATTTCTTTGACGGTTTCAGAACTTCTCACGAATACCAGAAGGTTGCCGCTTGGGAAACCGAAACCTTAAAAGACCTGGCTGATATGGACGCAATCAACGAATTCCGCAGAAATGCAATGAATCCGGAACATCCGTATCAGAAGGGTACTGCTCAGAACCCGGATATCTTCTTCCAGGCAAAAGAAGCTGCTAATAAATTCTATGATGCTCTGCCGGAAGTGGTAGAAGAATACATGAACAAAGTCAACGCTTTGATCGACACAGACTACAAACTCTTCAACTACTACGGCGCTGCTGATGCAGAACACATCATCATTGCAATGGGTTCTGTCTGCGATACCATCGAAGAAACCATTGACTACTTAAATGCTAACGGCCAGAAAGTCGGTCTTGTAAAAGTAAGACTTTACAGACCGTTCTCTGCAAAACACCTGATCGACGCGATTCCGGCTTCCGTAAAACAGATCTCCGTTCTGGACAGAACCAAAGAACCTGGTTCTCAGGGCGAACCTCTGTATCTGGATGTTGTAGCTGCTCTGAAAGATTCTCAGTTCAAAGACGTTCCGGTATTCGGCGGACGTTACGGTCTGGGCTCCAAAGACACTACTCCGGCTCAGATCATTGCTGTTTACAAAAACACCGAGAAAAAACGCTTCACCATTGGTATCAATGACGACGTAACCTATACTTCTCTTCCGATCGATGAAAATCCGGATACCACTCCGAAGGGCATCACAAGCTGTAAATTCTGGGGCTTGGGCTCTGACGGTACCGTAGGTGCAAACAAAAACTCTGTTAAGATCATCGGTGACCACACCGACATGAACGTACAGGCTTACTTCTCCTACGACTCCAAAAAATCCGGTGGTATCACCGTATCTCACCTGCGTTTCGGTCATGCGAAGATCACCTCTACCTACCTCATTAACAAGGCTGACTTCGTAGCATGTCACAACCCGTCCTATGTGACCAAATATGACATGGTTTCCGACGTAAAACCAGGCGGTATTTTCCTCTTGAACTGCGGCTGGACTCTGGACGAACTGGAACAGCACCTGCCGGGTCAGATGAAGAGATACATCGCTCAGAACAACATTCAGTTCTACACCATCGACGGTGTTGCAATCGGTAAGGAAATCGGTTTGGGCGGACGTATCAACACTGTACTGCAGTCCGCATTCTTCAAACTGGCCAACATCATTCCTGCTGACGACGCAATTCAGTACATGAAAGACGCTGCTACCGCTTCTTACGGCAAGAAGGGTGAGGCTGTTGTTAAGATGAACCATGATGCCATCGAAAGAGGCGCGAAGGACGTACATAAAGTAGAAGTTCCGGAATCCTGGAAGAATGCTGCGGACACCGATCTGACCGTAGTTGCTACCGGTGAAAACGAAGAACTCGTAAAATACGTCAACGACATTCTGATCCCTGTTTCTGCTCAGGAAGGCGACAAACTGCCGGTATCCGCATTTGCAGGCAGAGAAAACGGCGTTGTTCCGTTGGGATCTTCCGCTTATGAAAAACGCGGTATTGCCATCGACGTTCCGACCTGGAACCCAGATAACTGTATCCAGTGTAACTTCTGTTCTTACGTATGTCCTCATGCTGTTATCCGTCCGGTTGCCATGACCGAAGAAGAAGCGAAAAACGCTCCGGAAGGCATGAAGATGGCCGACATGACCGGTATGCCAGGTATGAAGTTCGCAATGACCATCTCCGTATTAGACTGTACCGGATGCGGCTCCTGTGCAAATGTTTGCCCAGGTAAGAAAGGCGAAAAAGCGCTCACCATGTCTCCTCTGGAAACTCAGGAAGACAAACAGGCGATCTTTGATTACGGCTTCGGACTGGATGAAAAACCGGAAGTTGCTGCTAAATTCAAAGAAACCACCGTTAAGGGCAGCCAGTTCAAACAGCCGCTGTTAGAATTCTCCGGCGCTTGCGCAGGATGCGGTGAAACTCCATATGCAAAACTCGCTACTCAGCTGTACGGCGACAGAATGTACATTGCCAACGCAACCGGCTGTTCTTCTATCTGGGGCGGTTCTTCTCCTTCTACCCCATATACTGTGAACAAATCCGGCTTCGGTCCTGCTTGGGCGAACTCCCTGTTCGAAGACAACGCAGAATACGGCTATGGTATGTTCCTGGCTCAGAAAGCAATCAGAGATAAACTGGTTTCCAGAACCAAAGCTTTAATCGCTGTTGATTACTGCTACGCTGGTCTGAAAGACGCTGCTCAGGCTTGGTTGGATACCCTGGAAGACGGCAATGCAAACAAAGCTGCAACCGAAGCTTATGTAGCTGCTCTGAACGAAAGCGTTATCGAAGGCTGCAATTGTGAAGCTTGCACCTTAGGCCGTGAAATCTTGGCTGACAAGGATTACCTGATGAAGAAATCCATCTGGATCCTCGGCGGTGACGGTTGGGCTTATGATATCGGCTTCGGCGGCTTAGACCATGTAATCGCTTCCGGCGAAGATGTAAACATCCTGGTATTCGATACCGAAGTTTACTCCAACACCGGTGGACAGGCTTCTAAAGCTACTCCAGTAGGTGCAATCGCTCAGTTTGCTGCTGCTGGTAAACAGGTGAAGAAAAAAGACTTGGCTGCAATCGCTATGAGCTACGGTTATGTTTATGTTGCTCAGGTTGCAATGGGCGCTGACTACAATCAGTGTATGAAAGCTTTCGTAGAAGCAGAAAGCTACCACGGTCCGTCCATCATCATCGCTTACGCTCCGTGTATCAACCACGGTATCAAAGGCGGTATGAGCATTGCTCAGACCGAAGAGAAGAAAGCAGTTGCTGCTGGTTACTGGCATCTGTTCCGCTTCGATCCGCGCCTTGTTCTGGATGGCAAAAACGGCTTCCAGCTGGATTCTAAAGCTCCGACTGCAAGCTACAACGACTTCATCATGGGCGAGGTTCGTTATAACCTTCTGGCTCGTTCTAATCCGGAAAGAGCGAAAGAGCTGTTTACCCAGGCGGAAAAATACGCTCAGGATAAATACGCTCACTTGGTTGAACTGGCAGGCAAATAATTTGACTGCTGTGTAAAGCAAATCGCAAAGCCCTTTGGCCGGCGTCCCGGCCAAAGGGCTTTTTGTCGTCTATGGAACATTTCCACAGTAAATGATTCAGGCGCAAAAAATCCCATGACTATGGATCGTCATGGGATTTTTTCCTCTTAATAAACTACTTTTTTGCCTTCTTTGGCAGAACGGTAAGCCGCATCCATCAGCTTGGTCAGCTGCAAACCATCCTCGGCGGTAAAGGGCATGTCCTTCCCTTCCTCCAGACATTCGCAGAACAGCACCGGCGGCTGAGGCATGCATTCCGGAATTTCTTCCTTAGAAACAACCTGCAATCCCTTTTCCGTGGTGATCCAAACGGCGCCGTCCATATTGTCGTTCAAGTAAATATCTCCTTCGGTCCCGTTAATCTCCAAAGAGAAGGGGCAGCGCTTGGAAACAAAGCTGGTTTCAGAAACTGCAATAGCGCCGTTTTCATATTCCAGTACGCTGACACAGTTATCATCTACCCCTTTGCCGCAGCATTCGGTGAAGACGGAAGAAACATATTTCGGTTCGCCCATGTAGTAAAGGGACAGATACATCGGATGAGCGCCCAAGTCCATCATAGCGCCTCCGCCGCACTGTTCCACATTATAAAAGGTGTCCGGCAGCCAGTTGGAAGAAGCTCCATCATGAGCGTCCCGTACCCGCAGATGGGTTACTCTTCCGATCACACCTTGCTCAATCAGCTGTTTGACGTAAATCAGACGCGGCTCGGTACGGCGGCGCAGAGCGATCATAAATTTCACGCCGGCCTGATCGATGGCATCCTTGATTTCCTTGGCATCCTCTGGACGAATCGCCAACACTTTCTCGGTAAAGATATGCTTTCCGGCTTTTGCCGCTTTGACCATAACCTCTTTATGGTCGCAGGTAGGTGTGGTCACGCTGACCGCGTCAATGTCCTCCCTTGCCAGGACTTTATCCAAATCCGGCTCAAAGTCACAGCCGAGTTCTTTTGCCCAAGCTTCTCCCCGGGCAGGGTCCTCGTCCCATACCACTTTAATATTGACAAAGGGAACTGCTTTCATCTCTTCGGCATACCCCTTTGCATGCACATGCCACTGGCTTAATAATGCAATATTTACCATTTTGATATCCTCCTCGTTTTTCCCTGTTTCCGGGAAAAGACTCATCTATCCGAATTATAGCACAACCGGGTAAAAAATCAATAGATTTCTGACAGGGCCTGAAAAGAAACCCAAAGCATTCCTTGACGGAACCACGCTCTGGAAACACTAGGTTTTCGCATCGATCCACAGCTTCAGCCGCTGCATTTGATCGTCTGTTTGGGCAATGGTATCGGCGCATGATTTCAGCTCCGCCGCGATCTGCTGTACCTCCGGAGAATCGTTTTTATACCGAATCTCATGCTCCAAGCTGGCCCAAAAATCCATTGCCACCGTCCTGATTTGAATTTCCACCCGAATATTTTCCTTTCCGGTGGAAAAAAACACCGGGATCTCAATAATCAGATGAAGACTGCGGTAACCGTTCTCCTTGGGCGTGCGGATATAGTCTTTTCGGTCTACCAAATAAACGTCATCCTGTTTTAACAGCATATCCGCCACATCATAAATATCGTTAATAAAAGGACAGATTACCCGAATTCCCGCCACATCATTTAGATGAGCCGAAATAGATTCCACCGTAATGGGATGGTTCTGCTTTGTAAGCTTTTGGGCGATACTGTAAGGCCGTTTGATTCTGGATTGAATTCGTTCAATCGGGTTTCTGGGCGAAGAAGAGGCGAGCTCGTCGTTTAAAATTTCCAATTTGGTGGTCACTTCCCGAATAGCCGCCCGATATTTTACCATCAATTCTTCATAGGCAAACAGCCGGTCCAAAAGCTCATCTGGAATTTCTTCCCTGTCCTCTCCCCCGAAAAAATCTTTTAAAGCTTCCCTTCTCTGGGCAAATTTTGTTTCATAAATGGTTTCCATAAGTTCCCCTAAGTTCCCCTTTTCACTTTATCTCAAACATTCTTCCTTTATTGACCTTGCGCGGTTTTCTGATTCTGTGGAGAAATCTCTCTCAGTGCCTTCTTAAACTGGAAGGTAAAGAGCACCGCCGTGAAGGACACGGCCAGAAAGTCCGCAATGGGCTCTGCCAGATATACTGCTGTTGTCTGATCGGAGGTCAGGATGTGAGGCAGCAGATAAATCAGCGGGATCAAAAGAATAAATTTCCGCATCACCGCAACTAAAATAGAGGCTTTGGCATTTCCCAGTGAAGTAAAGGTCATCTGGCAGGCAACCTGAATACCGAACAACAACAGGCAGGCCATATAGATGCGCAGCGCCGTCCGGGTAAATTCCAGCAATTCCGGGTCAGAAGTAAACATTCCCGCAAATACTCCCGGAAAAAGCATTACCAATGCCCACAGTAAGACAGAGTAGCAAAGGCTTGCCTTTAACAGCAGGCTATAGGCACTTTTAACCCGGCCGCTGTTTCCAGCACCGTAGTTATAACTGATAATTGGCTGCGCCCCCTGTCCCAGCCCTTGCAGCGGCAGCATGGCAAACTGCATGACGCTGGTTAGGATAGTCATTGCTCCCACAGCAATATCTCCGCCATATCGAAGCAGGGAGGAATTAAAGCAGATGGAAATGACGCTTTCGCTGGCCTGCATGATAAAGGTAGACAAGCCAAGGGCGAGGCTGGGAAGGATGACAGCGGATTTTAGCCGCAGATTCTCTTTTCGAATTTTCAGATGGGTCTTTTTCCCTAACAGGAAAGCAACTACCCAAACGCAGGACATTGCCTGAGAAATAATGGTGGCTAACGCAGCTCCCTGCACGCCCATCTGGAAAGCAAAGATAAAGATGGGGTCTAAAACGATGTTCGCAACCGCCCCGATGAGCACAGAGAACATTCCAGTTTTGGCAAATCCCTGGGCGGTAATAAAGGAATTCATCCCCAGGGTAATCTGAACAAAAATCGTTCCAATGGCGTAAATGTTCATATAGCTGACGCCGTATTCGATGGTGTTTTCACTGGCGCCGAAAGCCATGAGAAAATCCCGGTTCCACAACAGCAGACAGATGGTCAACAGCACAGAAATGATAATCTGCACCAAAAAACAGTTGCCAAGGGTCACTTCTGCGGTTTTATAATCCTGTTTTCCCATAAAGATAGACGCCCTTGGCGCCCCACCAAATCCGATAAAAGCCGCAAAAGCCGTCACAATCATAATCAGGGGCATGCAGACCCCTACCCCGGTCAGCGCCATTGCCCCAATATCCGGAATATGTCCGATATAGATTCGGTCTACAATATTGTAGAGCATATTGATAATCTGCGCTGTTACCGTAGGAAGAGCCAGCCGCATCAGCAGCCGGCCTACCGGTTCTTTTCCCAGGAAATCTTTTTCCTCATTCATGTTTGTCTCTCCTTGCCATTGCGTATTTGGTGTTTTCCCTGATTTGGTCGTTCAGCCGATCAAACAAAGCCTTTTCCTCTTCAGAAATCCCGAAAAACACCTGATCCTCAAACTCTTGCCAAAGGTTTTCCAGTGACTCTATCATCGGCTGGGCCTCAGGCGTTAAAGAAAGATGGATCTTTCTGCGATCCTGAGGATCCAGGCTTCTTTTCAGCAGAGATTTTTGTATCAGACTCTCTACTGCCTGGGAGACGTTCCCTTTTGAGAGCATCCGCAATTCCACAATATCAGCGGCGGTATCCTTACCCGGATGATTATGAAGAAAGCTGATGATCGTCCCTTCAATTAACATCAACTGGTACTCCTCGCAGACTTCCTTCAGCATAGAGTCGTGCAATTTGATAATTCTGCGAAGATTAGGCAAAAACTCTGTTGTCCAGCTCAATTCTATCCCTCCCAGGGAAAACTAGTTCTAATTAAAACCATTTTTTTACAAAATTATTATAGCTCTTACACCGTGTTTGTCAAGAGAGCTTTGCCTTCCATTCCCTGATAAAAACATTTCAGCCGGATTTCTCTTTTTCCAGTTAGAAAGGATAGTCGCATTCTGAGGATGGCTGTGGTATAATGGTAAACAGAAATTTATATTTTATGTGTGGGGGGTACCGCCCCCACAGCCTTTATGATAGAACAAAATTTGTTTTATCAATTCGTTTGCCGGGCGTTTCACCCCGGCACCCCGACTTCCTTTTGATCCACGTCAAAAGGAAGCAAAAACGTGCCCCTCGCCGGGGAGGCTGTACGGGTCTTAAAAGTTGTCTCCTAACGAAGTA